>DASTPO010000102.1:0-12148 GCA_035762225.1 Candidatus Angelobacter sp. | reverse complement strand
GATAACGGTATTGTCCACTTAAATTCCCAGCCCCTCGTTTTCCAGCCCGCCTAGGAGCCTTTTTTGACTTCACCGGCGGCTTCACGATAAGCCTGGCGGGTAGCGTCAATAGCCGAGCTGATCTGGTCCTTTTTCTGGCTTACCACTTCCTTGCCCCGGTCCACCCACTGGCTTACGGTTTCCCGGGCATCCCGGCCACGGGTTTTCAGGTAGTCAGTGCCTTCCTGCGCCGTGTTCATCAGGGCATCGCGGGTTTCGCGTCCGGAGCGGGGCGCATAAAGCACTCCCATCAACGCGCCAAAGCCCAGGCCAGCCAGAAACCACATGAAATTGCTGCTGCTATCTCTATCCGACATCAGAAGGTCCTCCGTAAGCTAGCGATGGTATCACCCGGGAACTAGGGTTATCAAATGCCCTGCGGTATGGGAATGGAATCGAAGGGAGGCCATCGCGGACACGGTTTGACGCCAACAAGGCCTGAAGCGTCACACCCGGATCGTGGCCGAAAGCCCTGTAAGCCCGCATAAATTCTGATTGAACGCATTTGCAGATTCACTTTTGCCTCCAAGAGTCACCGGCTTGAACATTGCTTTGCAAGCAGCTCTTAAGCCTGCTGCGGTTTTTGATCGCTTCGTCCCTCCGTTTACAACTTCTTTACAGTGCACTGCCCGCCATTTTACCCACGCTCTTGCCCAAACATGTTGTTATGAGATCAACAAGTTTGACGGAGGCCCAGAACAGATGGCGGCACCAGCACAAGCGATGTTCGAAAGCGAAGTTTCACAACTAACGCAAGATCAACCCGCGGAAAGACGGCTCCGCACGGTGGTGGTGGATGATTCCGAGACGTTTCTGCAAGTCGCGTGTGGACTGCTGGAACTCGATCCGTTGATAGACCTGATTGCTCATGCCGGCAAGGGAGGCGAGGCGATCGAAACCGTATTGAAGTTGAAACCAGACCTGGTCCTGATGGACGTGCATATGCCCTATCTCGACGGTCTGACACTGGCCTGGTTTTTCGGGCAGCGCTTTCCCTCAGCCCGGGTGGTCCTGATGTCGTCTGACAATACCCCGGAATTACGGCAGGCGTGCGAAAACGTCGGCGCGCTTGATTTCGTTCATAAGGAAAATTTTCGCCAGGAGTTTGGCGCCGCCCTGCGGCGGGCGGGAAATTGATTCGCAGCAGATACAGCATTCATAGAAACGCATTTGTCAAAACCAGGTAATACAAACGGAGAACAAACAATGAGAACGTCCCTCTTAAAAGTTGTCGCAATACTTGCCTTGAGCAGCGTCTTTGTCATGGCGCAGCACGGAACGCCGCCGGATCCGGCGCAGATGATGCAGCACCATATTGACCATCTCACCAGGATGTTATCGCTCACGCCGGCGCAGCAGCAGCAGGCGACTGCGATCTTCGGTGAGGTCGCGAATAATGCCAGGACCGTGCATGACCAGATGCAGACGGCCCATCAGAGCCTGCAATCCGCTATCCAGAAGAATGACACCGCAGGCATCGAGCAGGCTTCCAACACCATTGGCACGCTGACGGCACAGATGACGGCGGCGCACGCCAAGGCCGAAGCTGCGCTGTTCCAGACGCTTACACCAGATCAACAGACTAAATTCACCCAGATGCAAGGCCATCATGGGGGAATACACGGACACGGTGGGCCAGGGGGTCCCCCTCCAGGCGCTTCTTTCAGATGATCTCCTGGCGCCGTTAGAGGCAGGGCGGCCCGGAGTTCCCATGTAATTTCCGGACTGCCCCATCCTCTTCTTATTCCCAATTGGCGCAGTTGCGGGTGAAAAGGAGAAGTTCTTTACAAGAACTTTACAATTCCCTGTCTCGCTGTTTACCCCGCCCATGGCACGACCTGTTTAACCTTACTTATTGAGTTTTAAGGGGTTCTTATGTCTGTAGCGGCGATAGCGATTGGCAGCAGCGTTCGTCCGGTAGCTGCGGTACCGGGAAGCAAGAAGAGGACACTGGTGGTGGACGACTCCGCCACCATTCTGCACGCGATCTGCACTTTGCTGGAGCATCATGAGGTGGTGGAAATCGTCGGCCGGGTTGACTGCGGCTCAGAGGCCATTGATGCCGTGCTGGAACTGGAGCCGGAATTAGTGCTGTTGGACGCGGACATGCCGGACATGAGCGGCTTGCGGGTATCGCTCTTGATCTCGCAGTTGCATCCGTCAACCAGGGTAATTGTGATGTCGATGGATACCAGCGTGCAGTTCAGACAAGCGTGCGCGGCTTGCGGCGCCGACGCGATGATCTACAAGCCCCGTTTCCTCCCTGAACTCCGCGCCTACCTGGCGCGGCCGAAAGAAAACACCAGCCCCGCAGGAGCAACGGCCTAGGGTGTTGTCGTCGGACGCGAACTATAATTGAAGACGAGGCGCAGCAGCTTGCGCTCGGCCTCGCCAGCGGATATCAGGTTGAGTTGTTGAGTTTGTTGATTTGAATTTGATGACCAGGGCAGAAATCAAAGAACGGCTTTTTCGATGGGTGGCCGTGCCAGCGCTCGCCGTGGTGCTGGCGCTGGTGGCGTTGCTGCAATATCGATGGAGCGGTCAGGTAAGCGCTGCGGCACGAGCGCAGATGCAATCCAACCTGCAGGTTTCATTGACGGGCTTCCGCCAGGATTTTGGTCGAGAGCTGGGAGCCGCATGCCTGGAAATCAGGACCGCGCTGGACACTTCTTCGACTGTCCAGCCGCAAGATCTCAAAGAGCAGTTTCAACACTGGCAGCAGACCTCAGCCCATCCCAATCTGGTAACGCATATTTATGTCTGGCAGGACCCGGCAAACCATCCGCAGCCGTTGCGCTTTGATCCCGGCCGTGACCAGTTTGAGCGCGCTTCATGGCCGCAGGAATTTGATCCCTTGCGCCAGCATTTGCAGGAGATCAGCGCCATGGCGGCCATGCATTCGTCGGCGGGAGCGCCGGGCAGACGACGCCCGCGGAACGGCGCCGGTATGCAGGGTTTCAGAGGGCGTGATCATTTTGGCCGCAATGGAAATGCCGATCCGCATCGCGGCATGCACGGGCGCGGGCATCTGGATTTCTTTTTGCCGTGGGCGGTAGATCAGTCTATTCCGGCGCTGGTATATCCCATCCGGCAGCGCAGCACGCCTGACCAGCCCGCCGATGTGCGCAGCATTACCTGGCTCGTGATCGAGCTGAACAAAAACGTGCTGGAAAAGGAAGTATTTCCTGAACTGGCGCAAAAGTATTTTCGCGGTGCCGCCGGACTGGACTACCACGTCGCCGTGCGTGAAGGCGGCAAAGAGGCAGGCCAGGTTATTTACGCCTCTGACTCCGGCTTTGGCGGAGATCCAAACCTGCAGATGGATGGTTCGCTGAACCTGCTGGGGCCTCCGTTTGGCCGCGCGGGAGACACGGGTTTCGAGTTCTTATTGGCGCCGGTTCGGCAAGGCCCGTCCGACCAGACGTCGTCGGATGACCGGCGCGGGCCGGGCCCGGAACGATCGCCGCGGTTTGAGCCCTTCAATCATTCCGGAGACCACAGCGTCTGGCAGGTCGTGGCCAAGCACAAGAGCGGATCGGTGGAGGCGGCCGTGAGCGGCTTGCGGCGGCGCAATCTGATGGCGAGCTTCGGCGTGTTGATGGTGCTGGGCGTCACCATGGCGCTGATTCTGATCGCCAGCCAGCGTGCGCGGCGGCTGGCCAGATTGCAGATGGATTTTGTGGCGGGTGTTTCGCATGAACTGCGCACTCCGCTGGCAGTGATTTCATCGGCCGCCGAAAATATTGCCGATGGCGTGGTGGAAGACAAGCAGCAATTGATGCGCTACGGAAAGTCCCTGGTGAAGCAGAGCCGCCAGCTGACTCATCTGGTAGAGCAGGTGCTCTTGTTTGCCTCGACGCAACAGACCCGGCCGCGCTATGAAAGCGGGGCGGTGGACCTGGCGGATATCGTGGATGCCGCGCTGGAAGGTACGTCGTCTGCTATTACCGCAGCCGGCGTCAGCGTGGAGCGGGTGGTTGAGCCGGGATTGCCGGCCGTCACCGCCGATGCCGGAAGGCTGGTGCAGTGCCTGCAAAACCTGATTACCAACGCCGTGAAGTATGGCGGGGAAAATCACTGGCTGCGCGTGCGCGCCGCCGCCGTAAGAGAGAAGAGCAGGATTGTTGAAGTGGCCGTGACCGTGGAAGACCACGGCATCGGCATCAGCAAGGATGACATCAGGCACATCTTCGAGCCCTTCTACCGCAGCCCTGCGGTCGCTGAGTCTGGGATTCATGGCACCGGTCTGGGCTTGCCGCTGGCGCGCAACATCGTGGAAGCCATGGGTGGGCGGCTTACCGCGGAGAGCGAGTTGGGAAAAGGCAGCGCATTTACCATCCACCTGCAACCGGCGGAACGCGGGCTGGAAGAGAAGCAGCGCGCACCGGAGCCCCAGGCGGGACCGGAACCGGACTTCTCTGCATGACCGAGCGCATCCTGCTGGTGGAAGACGAAGAAGATTTACGGATGACGCTCTGCGACCGGCTGAAGGCTGAAGGTTATCAGCCTGAGTCGGCGTCCGACGGCGAAGAGGGCTTGCGCAAGGCCACGCAGAAATCCCACGACCTTATTATTCTGGATGTAATGCTGCCCAAGAAAAATGGCTTTGACCTTTGCCGCGACATCCGCAACGCCGGCATCGCAACCCCCATCATCATGCTCACCGCGCGCGGCCAGCTGGTGGATAAAGTTCTGGGGTTGAAGATCGGCGCGGACGATTACCTGACCAAGCCATTTGAGGTGCTGGAACTGCTGGCGCGAATTGAAGCGCATATCCGCCGCGGCTCTCCCGCCGCGACGAAAGACGCTGACGTGCTGCAATTCGGGCCGATCCGCATTGACCTGCGAGGCACCACAGTCTCGCGCAACGGGAAACCGGTGCCGCTTTCCGCGCGCGAGTTCCGCTTGCTGCGCTACTTCGCCCAGAATCCCGGCACCACGCTTTCGCGCGAGGTGCTGCTCAAGGAAGTCTGGGGCTACAACGAAGACACATTCACGCGCACCGTCGACGTGCATGTTGGCAGCCTGCGCCAGAAGCTGGAAAAAGATTCCAAGCAGCCTTCACTGATTGTGACCGTTCCCGGATTGGGCTACAAATTTGTGGCCTGATTCGATGCAGGAACCTGCTTGGTAAATTTTGTTTTAGGCGATGTAAAAACTCTGTAAAGCCTATGGACTTTGCCTGCGAACGGGCCAACAATGAGCCCATTGTTCGCGAGGTCATCATGGCAGCAGAATTGTGTCAGCGCGGAACGGAACTTTTTCAGACCGCATCGGGCGCCGATGAGATTTTTAAATCCAGCCTGAGCCTCTTCTTCTCCAATTCAAGAAAAGACGAATTCGACATGAAGCAGATTGAAATGCTGGGCGCGCGCCATCGCGAGGCCGACGAAGCCTTCCACCGCCACAAGAGATTCTGTGAGATTTGCGCCGCCACTCCGGCCACCGTGCTGCACTACGCCGTGGTCGAGTAAGCCCTAACCTGATCCCCCGCGGCAGCAATAACTTGGCTGGTTCTCGTGCCCCCAAAAGTCGGGCTTTCCCTCCCGCCGCGTTAACAAATTTAATGTGAGATTAATATGATCTAAGGCAATAGATTCGTACCTTGTGCCTAGATTTCTTGATATCGTATTTTCAAGATTGCTTCCGTGGAAATAACCCTTAATCTCGTGTGGGCGGGCCTTGCGGCCACTCTGCTTGCGCTGTGGTATGCGGGAACACTTGCGCCACCCGACAGGCGGCGTTCCACTGTTGCTCTGCTTGCGCTGGTCTGCGCAATCTGCATTCTTTTCCCGGTAGTTTCCATGACGGACGACCTGAGCGCCAGTCCGGCTGAGCCGGAGACGGTGGCGTCAATCCTGAGCGCGGCCCCTGATTTTGTGGCTGCCGGCAATGCCTGGGTGCTGGTGTACGATCCCCACACCGCTCCTTTCCATCATGAAGTGGAAGCGCAACCTGACTACGCGCCTCCTTCGCATTCGTATTTTTCGTTTTTTCTCACGCGGCGACCTCCTCCCCAGTTCGCATAAACGCGTTCGTCCTTGATTGCTGTTTAGCGGTTTTTTGCGCTGGCGCGTCTCATCGCGCAAAGCGCGGGCGGCAATCGCACATCAACCAAGCTTGAGCAACTGAAGCCAGACAACGTTCTGGCGAGGAGGAAATATGTTTGAAGGCATTATGCAGCCCATGCACCTGTTGATGATCCTGATTATCGCTCTGCTGTTTTTCGGCCCGTCCAAACTGGGAGACTTGGGCAAGGGGCTGGGCGACGGGATTCGGCACTTCAAGAACGCGGTGAAGGAAGGCTCAGAGCCGAAAGCTTCTGAAGCGCATGCCCCTGAAGCCAGCCTTGCAGAGCAGAAATAAGCCGCAACACAAATTGTGACCAGAGAGGCCTGCGTCCGCAAGGACGCCGGCCCTCCTGGCTGTCCAAATCAACTTTGCCCAGCGCCCCGAGCAGCCACATTCTGCTCTCCCTCGCCCATCGGCGTCTCCGACGACTGGTTCGCCGTGGGGTCCGCAATCCACCGCTTGAAGCGATTGACATGTTTAGCCTTGAGCTCGATTAATCGCTTCAGGTTCTCTGAGCCCTTTACTTCCACCGTTGTCGGATCAAGAAAATAGTTCCATTCGTCAGGCGTGAGGTTGGCCAGTTCCGCTGCCTTGCGCGGAGGCAGTGCCGCTTCATCCACCTGGACTTCAACCGCTGCTTTCTCTGGCAGTCCCGTCACGAACTGGTGCAGCGTTCGCATGAGCCGCTCCGCCCGGGTTGCGCTGGGGCCGTTGTTGCGCCGGGTCATGGCCTGGTACCGCAGATCGTTGAGCGCGCGCTTGATTTCGCGCGGTGTATCGCACACCCCGACGATATAGGGTCCCCAGAGATCAAGCGCCTCCTCAAACTGCGGTGAGTTCTGGGCATCCTGATTGGTGCGTGCCGTGAGCTGATAGGCCAGGATGCCGAACAGAATCGAGAGAAACAGAACGTCAACCACATAGGACCACCATCCGCCCACCGCATTGTTGTCGGGACTGGTCAGGGTTGCCGGCGACGTGGTAAGCGGGTGATAGGCAAGAGGCTTGGCTTCCTTGCTGTTGGCCGCCTGAACGGGCGTTGGCGTGGGTGTTGGGGTAGTCGCGGTCGTTGGTTTTTCCACGGCTGCGACAACAGCGGACGTTTGCGGAGCCGATGCGGGAATGCTCCCCTGTCGGTAGCCAACCAGCACCGCCATCAGCACAGCCAGCACCAGGGCAAACACCGGCGCCGCCTGAAGGGTAATTTTGCCCGCAACGGTCAGCCAGTCCCAGGCGTCCGTGCGCCAATGGGCGGCATTTGCCGCCTTCTCGTCCTGGTCCTGACGGCGGACCTCAGCCGCCCGGATATCCAAAACACGCCGCCGCTGCTCTGGAGTGGTCTTGGGCAGAGGCGCAATGATGTTGACCAGTTTCGTGATGTAGAAAGCGCCGTAGTTGAAACGCGCCACCGCTTTCTCCTGCTCCGTGTTACCGCCGCCGCGATAGGCTTCTTCAGCCTGGGCGATGTCCTTGAAACTCAGGCCTACGCAGTGGGTGACCTGCTTTTGCGCCATGCCGAGAACGATGACGCACTCGCCCGCAGTGGTGAGAAAGTTGATCGATTCCAGCACGGTAACCACGCTTTCCGGCCGGCAACGGTCAAGATCGTCAATAAAAATGATGACGCGGCGGCCGCCCCAGCACCAGGCGTCGCAAAGATCGCCGAACTCGCTGGCAAACTGGCGGCGGATTCCCGGCTCGGGTTTTACGTCCTTGATGGCGGCGGCGTTGCGAAGATTGTCAGTAAGCTTGGAAGGGTCAATGCCGAACGTCTTCGCTTTGCTGAAAATTGCCACGAACATTGCGAGCACGGTGGCGACCAGGCCGAAATGGGCGAGATCATCCGGGGGGCTGGCCTGCGTGGACCACGGCAAAAGGTATTTCGCGAGTTGAATGCAATCGCGGGTGAACTTGGTGAAGTCGTCCACCCGGAGGCCATGGCGCGAGAGTTCAAAGGAGACGCTGCCGCAGAGACCCAGAATCAGGATTACAGCCAGCGGCCATTTGTCACTCAGGCGGATGCGCAGCAGCCGCGCGCGGAAGATCCAGTTATCAATATGCCACCACGGCGGCACCGATTCATCCTTGATGTGTTCCAGCAGCGCGGCCAGCAGTTGCTCTTCACTCTGGTGGTGCCAGGCGTTGAACCAAACCGGCCTGTAGCGCGATTTTTCCAGATCGCCACGCAGCAATGACATGACTGAGCTTTTTCCCTCGCCCCATTCGCCTTCAATGGCAATGGTGACGGGTGGCTGCGTCTTGGGATTGCGGATGAAGCGGGAAAGCCCCAGGGCCATCGGGGTGAAGTCAAGCGAATCAAAGTCACCGGGCTTGAGCGGCGCGTCCGTCACGGCCCAGTCGGCAACGGAGAATTCCGATGTCACCGGCGGAGGCGGCGCCGCCACCGTGAGCGAGCAGGTGACAATCAATAGAAACGCCAACACCCAATACCAGGGCGCGGGCAGGCGGTGGTTGGGAATTGCACCCTCGGGGCCTCGCGTCTCATGACGCCAGGTATTGCCGCCGTTGGTGGTTCTGAGGATGATTCCCTGGTCGCCAACCACGAAGCCGTGCGTGGGAGCGCCAAATCCAAAAGAGCGCAAGGCCGCCGTTGTCCCGCTGGGAACTAACCGGCTGGAGCCGTCACGCTGGCTGATCTTTCGGATAACGCCCGCATCACCCACGATCAGCGCATCTTCGGCGTCTTTCGCGCCTTTGATGGGATAGCCTTCAGAGAATTCGCCAACTTTGCCGTTGGGAAGAGAGCGCTTCAGAAGATTATCGTCGGTGGCGGAGACGTTGCCAGGCTCAGCCGCGCAAACATAATTAACGCTGGGGCTTGAGAAATCGGCTACAAACCCGGATTCAGCACAACGGAGGATGGCGTTGCCGGACTTTGCCAGGATGCGTTCCCAGTTGCCGGCATACAGGAGCGAAGGCTGCTCGGCCGGACTCGCTGTGATGGTGAAGCGGGCCTGAATATATCCCCACTCTGGACCGTTGCTGATCCTGTAAATTCGGCCCGTACGGCCAAGCGCACGGCATCCCTGTTCCGAACAACCTGCGTAAATCAGATCATCGACAAGCGGTAACGCGGGCGCTGGTGAAGTCGCTGCAGCTGCGCCGCCGCTCTGTGCGTTAGCCGTATATGGCAATCTCCGGCCTGAAACACTGGCCCGTGATCCCGTTTGCCGCGTCTGGCTGGGCGTTGGCTGCTGTTGCGGCGGGGTCGCCTGTTGCCGGGGAGGTTTCTCCGGTTCGGCCGCGTGAACGGTAGGAATCAGTGTATCCAGGAACAGTCGTGCAGCTGAGCGCGCGCGCCCCAGCGTGACCGTAATGGTGGATTTGGGAGGCGCTACGCTCTTGGGTTCGGGCGTCTGGCGGATTACCCGCAAATTGGGAGGCGGGCCCTGCTGAACGGAAGAGTTGGCCGCGGGCGCGCTTCCAGCTTCATATTCAAAGCTTATTTGAAAGCCGCTGCCATACGCGGCTTTTTGTGCTTCGTCGCGCGACAGTCCCAGCAGACTGGGAACCTGCAGAGTTGGCAAGGGTGTTGGCGTTGCTGTCGGCGTGGGCGTTGCTGTTGGCGTAGGCGTAGGAGTCGGTGGCACGACAGACGATTCGTGACCTCTTGGGGTCGGCGTTGGCGAAGACCGGCCGGGCGTGGGTAGCGGGGGAGGCGTGGGCTGGGGCGGCGAAACGGCGTTCAGGTCCGTCGCCATGATAGTAAGCTGCTCCCATTTCTTCTCTCCGGCCCTGCGGTGGAGCACCAGGCCAACGTTGCCCACGGCCCATACTTCGGCCCGATCATCCGAGCCATTCACGGCCACGCTGTTGAGTCGGCAAGCGTACTCATTGGCGCACGTGACTGCCTGAAGCCGCGCATTTGGATTCGTCTCCCGCGGATACCAGAAGCGGTCAGAGAAGTCGGCGGGCAAAGGATCGGGATTCAATGGCTGGAGCACGGCATAGACCGAGCCGGCGATCATCAACGTCAGGCATGTCGCGAGAATCAATATCTTGGTTCGCGGCTTGAGATAGAACTTACGCTTGCCGCTGGAGGGCGCAGAATCAGATGAAGCCTTGTTCACTTTCGTTGGTGCGAGCATGGGGCCACGCTTTCTAACCAATAGTGCAAATTACAGGCGGGGTGTAACGGAAATTTAGCCGAATTATTAGCCAGGGGCAATCAGGAAAGCGGAGTTCTTCGTTTGACTTTCAGGCTCTATTATGCTAATCTAAGTTGTTTGTTTACATTGTTTTAGACGCAGTTGGCCGTTTGTTGGAAGATGTCGAAGAAGCAAGAAAATCGAGCGGTTTCGGCAACCGAATAGTAAATCAACCAAGTACTAAGAGATTGATGGGGCGTGCAGCGCAGCCATCCGGGAAACGCGTAAAGCGATTCACCTGAACTTGAGAACCGGCGAAGACGAATCCAGCCACCCAGCGAGGTAACTTCTGGAACTCACGTTCCAAAGCTCACGATGGAACCGCAACGACGGCGGGATTCATCCAATATGTTAGGCTTTGAATTGCACGTTTTGAAGGCGGGAAAGCGGCTGTTATACCTGCCGAAATGGTTGTGAGGCTGGGAACGCCCGCCGGGCAATCGAACCCCGGGACGAGGAAAAACCACACTTGATAGGAAAAACGTTAGCCAAGGTATTTGGCACCAGTAACGAGCGGGAGATCAAGCGGATGCGGCCGCTGATCGACCAGATCAACGGGCTGGAAGCGGAGATGAAGCAGCTCACCGACGAGCAGCTTCGCGCCAAGACAGCGGAGTTTCGCGCGCGCATCAAGGAGCGGCTGAAGGATATTGACGACTCCATCGCGAGCGTGAAGGAAGAGATGAAGGGCTCAGCCGAGCAGCAGCTGCGCTCCAATCTTGAGGATTTGGATAAGAAACGCATTGAGGCCCGCAACCAGGCGCTGGATGAGGTCCTGCCGGAGGCTTTTGCCGTGGCCCGCGAAGGTGGACGCCGGGTGCTGAACATGCGCCACTTTGATGTCCAGTTGATAGGCGGCACGGTGCTGCACCAGGGCAAGATCGCCGAAATGAAGACCGGCGAAGGCAAGACGCTGGTGGCCACGCTGCCCGTCTATCTGAATGCACTCAGCGGCGATGGCGTCCACGTAGTGACCGTCAACGACTATCTGGCCAAGCGCGACTCAGAGTGGATGGGCAAGCTGTATCGCTTCCTGGGGCTGAGCGTGGGCGTGATCGTCCATGATCTGGATGACGACGAGCGTCGCGAGGCCTACGCCGCCGACGTGACCTACGGCACCAACAACGAATTCGGCTTCGATTACCTGCGCGACAACATGAAATTTGACCTGTCTGACTGCGTGCAGCGCGGGCATAACTTCGGCATTGTGGACGAGGTTGATTCCATCCTGATTGACGAGGCCAGGACGCCGCTGATCATCAGCGGCCAGAGCGACGAATCCACTGACAAGTATGAGCGGGCTGACCGCGTGGTGCCTCACCTGGTGAAGGGCGAGGAGATTGAGAAGCCGCCGGGAGAGCCCAAGGAATATACCGGGGATTTCGTGGTCGATGAGAAGCACAAGAACACGATGATCACCGACCAGGGCTGGGAAAAGGCCGAACGCATCCTGGGAATCGACAACATCGCCGACCCGGAAAACTGGGCAATGAAGCATCACGTGGAGACCGCGGTGAAGGCGCACGCCATCTATCGCCGCGACGTGGAATACGTGGTGAAAGACGGTGAAGTCATCATCGTGGACGAGTTCACCGGACGCCTCATGCCGGGACGCCGCTGGTCTGACGGCCTGCACCAGGCGATCGAGGCCAAGGAAAAAGTGAAGGTGGAGCGGGAGACGCAGACGCTGGCGACCATCACCTTCCAGAACTATTTCCGCATGTACAAGAAGCTGGCCGGCATGACCGGTACGGCGGAAACGGAAGCGACCGAGTTCGACAAGATCTATAAGCTCGACGTCGTGGTCATTCCGACGAATAGGCAGCTGCTTCGCATCGAGAATCCCGACATTGTTTACCGCACCGAGA
>DASTPO010000101.1:0-13131 GCA_035762225.1 Candidatus Angelobacter sp. | reverse complement strand
ACCCATTCTCTTACGCCTATCGGTTTGCTCATCGTTTCTCCTGTTCAGATTTTATGCAATAGCTTCCACGCAATCACAGCGCCGGCGCCGGCCGCCGACACTCCAGCCAGAGCACGCAGTCGCGCTTTCCTACTTGCTGCTTCACGGCGTTTGACGATCTCATCCTCGGGTCGCGTGGAGGAAGTCTGGCCGCGACCTCGTTGTGCGATTTGAATTACTTCCGCCAGATGCAGCGCATGCCGGCCCGTCTGCTGGGAGATCTGCTCGCGGCAGCTGAAGCCATCGGCAACAATCATCTCTGAGAGCGCCGCCCTTCTAACTCGCGGAAGCAGCTTGCGCTCTCCGATTGCGACCGACACGTCGTATTTGTCTTTCTCGAAGCCGAAGGATCCGGCCATGCCGCAGCAGCCGGAGGCCAGCACTTCGAAATCCAGCCCCATCTTCTTCAACATGGATTCTTCAGCGTCAAATTTGAGCACTGATTTGTGATGGCAGTGCCCCTGCACCACAGCCTTACCGGCCATGTGCGGCACGCCGACATTTTTCTTCTCCAGAAACTCGCTCAATAGCAGAGTATTTGTTCTAAGCTTCTGCGCAAGCGGATCGTCAGGAAACAGGTTGCGGAGTTCGTCGCGGAACACTGACGCGCAACTCGGTTCCAGAACTACCAGAGGTATTCCTGCTTCAATTTGCGGCCGCATAGCATTCATCACGCGGCGCAGGTAAACCTTGGCCATGTCGAGCATGCCATAGTCATACAGAGGGCGGCCGCAGCATAGATGTCCGCGCGGAAGTTCTACGTTGAATCCTGCGCTCTCAAGCACTTCAGTCGCGGCTTGCGCAGTTTCTGGAAAAAAGTAATTGTTGAATGTGTCCGGCCAGAGAACAACGTTTCCTTCCTTTCCCGCTTGTTCGGGAGTTTCGCGCTTCGCAAACCATTTGCGGAATGTCTGGGGCGCGAATTCCGGGATCCGGCGTTGCCCCGGCATGCCCGCCAGTGACTTGGCTAGGGTGCTCAGTCCGGGCGTCTGGGTGACCAGGTTCACTAACCCCGGCCAGAGCGACGCCAGCCGCGACCACTTGTCGATCAGGCCGAAGGCATATGCGTGGCGCGGCCGCAGCCGGCCTTCCCAATAGTGCGAGAGAAATTCAGCCTTGTAGGTGGCGATATCGACGTTGACCGGACATTCGCCTTTGCATCCTTTGCAGGCAAGGCACAGGTCGAGCGATTCCTTCACATTCTCATCACGCCACCCGTTGGCGATCACGTTGCCATTGAGCATCTCCCAGAAGTGATGTGCGCGCCCGCGCGTGGTGTGCCGCTCTTCGTGTGTAACCATAAAGCTCGGGCACATGGTGTCATCGTCCGGCTTGCTCGAGTCTTTCCTGCGGCATTTGCCCACTCCAACGCAGCGCAAAGCGGCATGCGCAAAACTGCCTTTATCGTCCGGATACTTGAAGTGGGTATCTGGCTGCCAGGGCTTGTAGTCCGCGCCCAGCCGCAGGTTCTCATCAATGCGGTAGGGGTCCACAATCTTTCCCGGATTCATCTTCCAGTCAGGGTCCCAAATAGACTTGAACTCGCGGAATGCTTCGATAAGCTCCGGGCCAAACATCTTGTAAAGAAATTCGGCACGCGCCTGGCCATCGCCATGCTCTCCGCTGAGGCTGCCGCCATATTTCACGCACAGGTCCGTGGCCTCATCCATGAACGAACGCCACTTCCTGACGCCCGGCGCGCTCATCAGATCAAAGCTTACGCGGCAATGAACACAGCCCTGGCCAAAGTGTCCGTACAGGGCGGAAACGTAGTTGTATTTGTTGTAGAGAGCGCGCAACTCACGCAGATATCCGCCCAGCTTATCCGGCGGAACGGCGGAGTCTTCCCAACCCTCCCAGGTGTTGGGCTCGCCGGGGACGAAAGCAGTTGTTCCCAGCGCGGACTCGCGGACTTCCCACAGATGCTTCATCTCTGCCGAGTCGGTAAATAGTTTCATTGAGGGCGCGTCGGGTCGCCGCTTCAGGGATTCCATCACCCGGTGAGCCAGATCGATCGCGTCCTGCTTTTTGTCCGCGCCGAACTCCGCCATCAGCCAGCCTTTGCCCTCAGGCAGCATCTTGAGATAACGCGCATGAGGGCCGCCCTTTTTCTGCATGTTCTGGTAAAGCGTGTGGTCAATTCCTTCCAGCGCCGTAGGCTGAAACGGATCAATATCCATCACGTGGTCGGCGGCATGATAGACGTCCGGATAGCCCAGCATAAGGATCACCCGCTGCGCTTTGGCGTCAATCAGCCGGACCCTGGCTTCCAGAATCGTGGCCAGCGTGCCTTCGCTGCCCACCAGCGCGCGGGCAATATTGAAGTGGCCATCGTTATCGGGTAACAGGCAATCCAGGTTGTAACCCGAGATGCGGCGAGGAATACGCGGATATCGTTTCTCGATCAGGCCGGCATACGTCGAGCGCAGCGACTTCAGGTAGCGAAAAATCTGGCCGGTCCGCCCACCCTGAGAAATAGCGCGGTCCAACTCGCGCTCGTCCATCCAGCCTACGGTCATGCGTGTTCCGTCGTAGAGCAGCAACTCTAGCTCTTCGACGTTCTGATCAGTTCTGCCTGACATCTGGGCGTGCGCCCCGCATGAGTTATTGCCGATCATGCCCCCGAAGCAGCAATGCGTGTGCGTGGCCGGATCCGGCCCCCACACAAGAAGATTATTGCTTTGCTGCATGGCGTAATCACGCAATTCATCGCAAACGGTCCCCGGCAACACTCGCGCCCAGCGCTCGCTGATGTTGATCTCCTGGATGCCATGCATGTACTTTGACCAGTCAATCACGATGGCGGCATTGCAGGTCTGGCCGGGGATGCTGGTGCCTCCGGCGCGTGAGAGCAGCGGAGCGCCGTAGCTTCGAGACGCCTTCACGGCCTCGACCACATCTTCTTTGGAACGCGGTATCACCACGCCGATCGGGACCTGCCGGTAGTTCCCTGCATCCACCGCGTACATGGCCCTGGTGCCGGCATCGAAACGCACCTCGCCTTCAAGGTTCTTCACCAGCTCGTCTTCCAGCCCCCGCACGTCAATATTCTTGGGAGACCGCCAGTCTGGGGCGCGACTCTCTTCCGGGCTCTTCAGATCTTCCAGAGTGATCAGCTGTGACCTGTTCATGGGTGTCTGCTCTCCTTCAGGCAGCCAGCCTTTCGGCTTCGGCTCGTTTCACTTCCAGTCCGAAGCCTGGTCTTGACAGGTCGGGACGGAGTTCGCCTTCTACTAGTTGGGGAAGGCCATCAAACAACATGGCCTCAATGCGCACATGGTCGTGGAAATATTCCAGGTTTCTGAAAGGCGAGACAGCACAGGCAACATGAGCGTGCAACGCGGGAGCCGTGTGTGCGGAGAGAGGAATATGATGTGCCTGGCAGAGCGAGGCAACCTGGAGAAATCCGGTCACGCCGCCGCAGCGCGTGATGTCGGCCTGCTGCACGTCCACTGCGCCGGCCGCCAGCATTCTCTCAAAATAAAAGATGTCATAGCCATACTCGCCGGCCGCAATCTCCACGGTTGCAGGCGCATGATCTCGCAGCAGGCGCAATCCCGCCAGATCGTCAGAAGACACCGGCTCCTCAAACCAACTTACGCCCAGACCGGCAAATATCTCCGCCTGTGCCAGCGCCTGCTTACGACCATAGGCGCCATTGGCATCCACAAACAGCTCCACATTCGGCCCGATGGCCGCGCGAGCCGCGCGCACTCTTTCAACATCTCGTTTGGGATCGCGGCCGATCTTCATTTTTACGCTGGTGATTCCCTGTTTGACCCAGCCGCTGAACTGGTCTGACAGCTGCTGATCGGAGTAGGATGTGAATCCGCCGCTTCCATAAACCTCTGCTCCAGCGCGCACCTGGCCCAGCAGGGTAACCAGGGGAAGATCGAGCAGTCTTGCTTT
The DNA here is from genome assembly GCA_035762225.1 of Candidatus Angelobacter sp. Lineage (GTDB taxonomy): Bacteria > Acidobacteriota > Terriglobia > Terriglobales > Acidobacteriaceae > Angelobacter. The sequence continues at coordinate 9,183 of DASTPO010000101.1, read as the reverse complement.
TAGGTCCCAAAGGGCGCAGTCAACCGCCGAAATCGCCATGGAGCATATGCCCGGACGCCCGAGATTTCGAATCCGTCGCCACATGGAAAGGTAAGCAGCTGCCGGAGACATTGCGTCGGCTCCCACTACCGATGGTAGGAGGGCTTCTCTAATGACAGACGCAGTCGCGGGGTCAGCATAGGTGTACCCCAGGCCAGTTTTGCCGCCGGCTCCGGCTTCCACCAGTACGATCGTGGTCTTGTTCCATTCCAGGGTGCCGTCGGATTCGGGAAAATCCGTGGGCACCGAGTGGGTCGAAATTTTCAGAAACTTGACAGAAATCATTGCCCTGATGTGGTTCACGTTGGGCGAGCGGCCGGCAGGCTCACTGATATCCGCTGACCGCCGCTGAAAACTAACTGCGATATTTAGGTGAGATGTGATGGGCAGGGCTGAGGTAGCCTGTTTGAGCGATTTATATCGCATTACGATCTATAAGAGCAAAACCCGGGTTCGCGTCCGGCATCCAAATCGCTAAGAGGCTTGGACGGAGGGAGACAAAACAAGTGAAGGAACATGAAGTGGTTGTGATTACCGGCGCATCTGCCGGCGTTGGACGAGCAGCTGTCCGGGAATTTGCCCGGCGCGGTGCATGGATTGGGCTCATTGCCAGAGGCACAGATGGTCTGGAAGGTGCGCGCCGCGAAGTGGAAGCCGCGGGCGGCCGGGCCCTGGTGCTTCCTCTTGACGTAGCCGACGCCGCGCAAGTTGAAGCAGCCGCGGAAAAAGTGGAGACCCTTCTGGGACCAATCGATATCTGGGTCAACAATGCCATGACGTCCGTCTTTTCGCCGATCAAAGAAATGACGGCGGAAGAATTCAAGCGGGTTACAGAGGTCACTTATCTCGGCTATGTGCATGGAACACTGGCAGCGTTGAAACGCATGCTCCCGCGTGACCGGGGCACAATCGTGCACGTCGGCTCTGCGCTGGCCTATCGCAGCATTCCATTGCAGGCAGCCTACTGTGCCGCCAAGCACGCAGTGCTAGGATTCTTCGCTTCTCTGCGTACTGAATTGCTGCACGACAAGAGCAACATTCAAACCGTGATGGTGCAGATGCCGGCCCTGAACACGCCGCAGTTCGGCTGGGTGAAGAGCCGATTGCCACATAAGGCCCAGCCTGTGCCTCCCATTTTCCAGCCCGAAGTGGCGGCACGCGCCATCTTCCATGCCGCACACCATCCGGAACGCCGGGAATATTACGCAGGATGGTCAACGGTGAAAGCAATCGTCGGGAACAAGCTGGCGCCTTCATTCGCGGACCGGTACCTAGCGCGCCACGGCTACGATGCTCAACAGCACGATGGCCCCGACGACCCGAACCGGCCCAACAACCTTTGGCAACCCGTTCCGGGCGATCACGGCGCTCATGGAAGTTTCGACGATCGCGCGCATTCGGTCAGCCTGGAACTTTGGGCGGAAACCCATAGCAAATGGTTGGCCGCTGCCGCAGGATGCGTTCTGTTGGGAGGCGCGTGGTGGCTGGCCGAATCATGTAAATCATCGGTAGAGCAGCGGAGAAAAACTCAGTCCGGGGCGGCATAGCCTGGCCTCTTGCCAATGGAGCATTTTATGGCAAGATGGCGTGAGCAGAACACTTCGGTTTGAAAGGCAGATGAGTTTTCATCGGCGTAGAAGTCTAACGTTTGAAGGAGAAAATTCCATGAACGCAGTTAGCACTTCACAGCTGAGGACCAATCTTATGAGAAGCGAAACCGCAGGCGTCGTAGCCTGGCGAATCTGGACCAGCCGCATTCTTACCGCGCTGCCGGCCCTCTTTTTGCTGATGGACCGAGGCATGAAGCTATTCAAGCCGCCCCTCGTCGTCGATGCCACCACCAGGCTCGGCTATCCGGAATCCGCAATCGTGGGGTATAGGTGTTGTGCTGGTGGTTTGCACCGTCTTGTATCTGATACCGCGCACAACAGTTCTGGGTGCGATTTTGCTCACTGGCTGCCTTGGGGGAGCCGTCGCGAGCAATGTCCGGGCCGAGACTCCATTGTTCAACGCCGTATTTCCGGTGTTCTTCGCCGTCATGGTGTGGGCTTCATTGGTCCTCCGGGACAAACGCCTCGAATCCATTCTCTTGAATGGCTGAGTAATTAAGGAGCGATTCGTCTCATGTCATTCCAGGCTTACGTAGACAACATCAGAGCAAAGACCGCGAAGACGCCGGACGACTTCAAGAAGCTGGCCGAGAAAGAAGGGCTGCTGAAGCCGGACGTAAAGGCCGGCGCCATTGTCGCATGGTTGAAGCGGGATTTTGGCCTGGGCCACGGCCACGCCATGGCAATCTATGCCACATTCAAGGGGCGGAAAAAGTAGCGAATCCGAAGCCATCAACGTCTGGCTTGGCCCAAGTTTCTTTTTCTTCCATCGTTCAATCATTGGTTTGTGACCAAAACCATTCGGGAGGATGCTTGATGGAATATCTCGTGGGTTTGATCCTGGGATTGGTTGTGGGGGGTTTTGCCACCATGAGCGGCTTTGACCGTGACCGCGCCTTTTACCCAACGGTCCTGATCGTCATTGCCTCCTACTACTCGTTGTTTGCCGTGATGGGTGCGTCTCGGCGCTCGACGTTGGAGATTGAGATTGCGGTTGGGTTGGTGTTTTCAGTCTTTGCAGTTCTCGGTTTCAAGAAGAGCTTGTGGCTAGCTGCAGTTGGTATCGCGGGACATGGATTCTTTGATTTTTTTGTCCATCACGGACTTGTCACGAACCCCGGCATGCCAGTGTGGTGGCCGGGCTTTTGCGGCACGATCGATATCGTGATCGGTGGATGGCTAGGTATCCTGCTCCTGAAGAGGACAGAATCCAACCGAGTCGAGGGAGTGAATTGATCGCCATTACCGTGATCCTCTCATGGCCTCTCATATTGATCCGACCGGAACTTTGGTTGCAACCCGCGACTTGACGGTCGTGACCAGCGAATGCGCTGGGTCGGACGGTTGTCTCTCGAGCGGCCGTGGGTAAAGGGACATAATTCCGACGCCCGGTTCAAACTGGAATCTCCGCCCCTTGAACACCTGCTCCGTCAATCCCTTAAACACGCGTTACGGTATTGTCACGGTGATGAATCCCATGGGAGTTGTAATGCTGCTCGAGGACGCTTGCACCGTTACGATGACCACTTTCGCTTGCGGTATCGGCGTCGGTGTTGGCGCCGGTGGCAAGACTGGGGTACTCCCACCGCCACCGCCACCGCCACCGCCGCACGCCGTCAGGCTCAGCATGACAACGAATGCGGCTGCAATCGTGGCACTGACAAGCGCAGGCCGACGGAGTCCGCTAGCCACCAGAGATAGGCTGAGAGCGGAGAGTAAGAGTGCGCAGACGACCAATCCTGCGGGCAGCAGCCAATTGGGGCCGTTTCGGTACACCGACAATGGTGTTGTAGACGCCGGACGGGACGTGACACTTACCGTCAGGGCCGTGCTTAACGTTCCGTTCGCGGGCAAAGTGCCAGTTGCTGGATTGAAGCTGCACGAGAGCCCGGCGGGCAAGCCCGGACAGCTGAACGTAAATACGTCCGTCAGGCCATTCTGGGAGTTCAATGAGAGATTGAATGTCGTGGAAGTGCCCACAGGAATCGTCGCAGCCTTCGATGAAATGGTACTGCTAACTCCCTGAACGTGGAGCACGGCAACTGGGGCGTTGTGTGTGACTCCATCCGCCGACGCCGAAACCGAGAACGTGTAATCGCCGGCCGGCACGGTGTCGGTGGAAACTGTCGCTGGGTAAGTCCCGGGGAAGGTGATGGGACTGCCAGCTGGACAGGAAAGCGCGTTCGGCGGTGAAACCTGGCAGGTCACATTTACGAAATCCGTCCACTCGCCGACGGGGCCAACCACCAGATTAAAGCTGGCTGGCTTGCCGCTTACCACGGTCACCGATGTTGGCGAAAAAGCCACGTTGAAATCGGCAACGATCAAACGTATTGGAACGGTATCGGTCACCACTCCGTCGGTAGCTACAACGCTGAAAGTGTATGCTCCGAGTGGAAGGCTCGGGCTGGCCTGAACAACCACGGTAGTGCCGGCCGTCAGGCCGGGCTGCACGCCAGTCGAGCCCGGAGAAAACTGACATGAGGCTCCGGGCGGCAGGCCCTGGCAGGAAAACTGAACTGTCGGGACGGAGTAACCGCCGTAGGAAAGCAGCCCGATCCCATTGGATATGACGCCCCCGGGTGGAACCGTGGAACGGCCGAAGGTGGCGAAAGCATGAAATCCTGAAAACAGAGTGTTCGCCTGATGGGAGTAAATCACCGCTGTTTGTGTACCGAGTTGCGCTGTTAGCGAGAACAACCTGGAAGAGTTGAACCCGGTCCCGATGGCAAAGGGCACCGTCACGCTCAAGCTGCCTGCGGGAATGGTTACTGTGGGTTGGATCGTAATGCCAGGATCACTGGCAGACAGCGCAATGTTCGAGGGCGTGTCACTGACCAGGGTCTGCGTAACCACAAGAGTTCCATTTGTTCCAATGATCGGCTGGACCGGGAGAGAAAGCTGCAGCGCGGGGCCGGGAGCGGCGGGAATCACATGGAACGACGACACCAGACCGTCTACTTCAATCAAGTCCGCTTTGCCATCTCCGGTTACATCGGCGGCTGTTACGGGTGTCCCGTTCTTGTGAAATGGCGTTATGGCAAAGCTTGGGGTAAAGGACCCGTCCCCGTTCCCCGCGAGAATCTGAAGGTAACTTGCCGTGTTCGGGAACGTAGCCTGGAACTGAAAAGCTGCGATATCCAGGTTGCCGTCACCGTTGAAGTCGGCAACCATGGGTGAAAGCCGCTGTTGTGGCGAGCCGTTATCAAAGACGTACGCAGAAGTAAATAAACCGGGATAGGGCTGGTAGCTGTGGGCAAGTTGGAAGCTTCCGTCAGGCTGGCCCAGGTAGATGTTGAAGCCGTAGGGCAGAAGGGCAGCGCTCGTACTCAGCGGCTCAATGTATTCGACGATGTCAGGCAGGCCATCATGATTCAGGTCGGCTACAGTAAAGAACCCGAAGTTCGCGAAGAGGAGCTTCGCGGGTTGGAAGGTGCCATCCCCGTTGCCAAGAAATTCATAGACGCTGTGACCTAACGTATCCGGAAACGGGTTTGCATCCAGCCCGACGATCACATCGAGCTTACCGTCACCATTGAAGTCGCCTGTGAAGATGAGCCTGGCGCCTAACCCCAGACCGGAGGCTGTGAGTCCCTGCTGAAAAGTGCCGTCACCGTGCCCGAGGAAGACTGTTAAGCCTCCACTCTGGGATGACGGCTTATCCCCGGCAATGACGAAATCCAACTTGCCATCGCCGTTAAAATCGCCAGCCGCCAGAATTCCGAACTGACTTATAAGGGCGGGGTCGATTCTTGTGGTGACAGGAGGCCCGAATTGTCCCTGTCCAATATTGGGTGAGAACGACACCGCGGGATTGCCTTCCACGATGGGATCAAACTCGTAGAGCAGAAGGTCAGGACGTCCCGTGTTGCGGAAGTCCGCAAGGGCGTACCCAAACGGAACGTCCGCGGCATCAGCTATCGTCGAGCGAATGGCAGGGCCAAAATGCCCGGTGCCGTCGTTGAGCATAACCGCCAGTTTCCAGGGGAACTGGAAAAACTGCTGCGCCTCGACCAAGGCAAGATCAGGTTTGCCGTCGCCATCAATGTCGCGCACAAAGAAATCGGTAAACGGAGCATTCAATGTTCCGCTGAAACCAGCGCCAGCGTTGTCCCCATAGCCAATGTACTCGCCGGTCGGACCTGGCAGGACACCGTGGCCATCATTCAAGAAGACCGAAGTCGTATCGGTATCCTGGCTGGCCACGATGACATCGGGATGCCCGTCGCCGTTGAGGTCAGTGAGGGCGAGACCAAACATCGAGGGCTCGCTGCGATAGACGTGAGGCAGCCCCAGGCTCCCACGCCCGTTTCCCGGCAATACAATCACCAGGTTCGTGGCTTCCAGGCCGAATACCCCGCCTGGCCCGAAAAAAGCCCCCGCTGCTACAACGTCCAAATGTCCATCGCCGTTCATGTCCGCCAGGGCGACGCTGGCTGGTTGTTCGCCGGCGGCGATCTCGAAGATTCCGACAGTGCTAAACGTACCATCACAAGAGCCTCTGGCGATCGACACAACGCCGAGCGCGTTGACCGAAACCGCGTCCAGGCACCCATCCTCGTCCATGTCGCCCAGAGCTACCGCATTATCGCCTCGAACGAACTGCGCATCCTTGAATGTACCGTCCCCGAGACTCAGGTAGGAATGTACCCCGGCGCGAAAGTCGATACCGCCCTGGTCGATGAGGACCAGATCTGTCAAACCATCGCCGTTCAGGTCGGCCGCGATGATCTGAGTGATGGCATACGAACCAATTATCGTGTTGTCGGCAAGGAATGTGATCGGAGGACCAAACTTGCCCGTCCCGTCACCCGACAACGTGGCCAAGGGGCCGCTTAACTGATCTCCCAATAGCCCAACGACGATGTCCTGATGTCCGTCACCGTTGAAGTCGCCGACCGCGATTGAGAGAGGCGGCCGCGGCACTAGATAAGTAATTTCCGGAGCGAATGTGCCATCGCCCTTTCCAAGAAATACACCAATGCTCTGGCTGTCCACCTCGGCTACAACCAGATCAAGGATGCCAATCTTACGCAGGTCCGCTGCGACAACTTGAACCGGCGCAGCGCCTGTGCAGGGAATGATGATGGGCAATTGATTCGTGCCGTCGCCGTTGCCAAGATAGAGCCAGAGACTGTTGTCTCCTCCGTTGCTGACGACCCAGTCCATCTTGCCGTCTTTGTTGAAGTCGCCTGTGGTCACGCTGGTGGGCAGGTAACCGGCCGGCAGAGTTGGATGGAGCGCAAACCCGGGAAGGCTTGCCGGCAGGTTCAGACTTATGGAAGCAGCGGAGACTGGCGCTGTTACGGCCGCAAAATTCGAGCCCAAGATCTGAGGCGCAGGTGGCGCGGCGCCGCCGAAGGGGCGCGCGAAATGCTTCAAATAGGCCGGTCCGCCTGTGGTTCGGCCATAATTCCAACCCAAAAACCGCACCAAGCCCGGGGAAAAAGCCGGCGTGGTCTTACCTGTGGAGTCGATCGAGAGGCGTCCCGGCTGCTGCAATCCTGAAGCGGCGGGAGTCCCCGGCGCAGTGATAATAAATGGCACAGGATTGGAAGTTCCACTTGGCCCAGCGGCGGTCACCTGGACCGTTCCCGCGCTGGCAAAAAGGGCTGAAGGCACAAATGCAATTGCCTCGGTATCGCTTGGCGAGAACCCGAGCAGTGGTGTGCCACCCCAGAAGATCTTCGCGTTCAACAAGCCACTGCCGGTCACAACCAGGCGGAAGGTGAAGTCTCCGGCGACCGCCGTGTTGGGAGCGATGGAACTGATCGAAGGCACACCGGTGAGGGTTGAAATGTTGAAAACCAAAGGTGCAGAGGCGCCACCGCCCGGAGCGGGATTAAAGACCGTAATCTGAGCTGTATTGCCAAAAGTAAACGGCGAGAACTGGGTGAAGAAAGTTGAAGAAAGAATCGCGGTGAGCTGCGTAGAACCCACGAAGGTGGTGGGGAGATTCATGCCGTTCCACTGGACAAAAGATCCCAGGAAAAAGCCCGATCCGTTCACCGTCAAGACAACATCCGGGCTGAACAAAGGCGCGGATGCCGGCGACATGGAACTGAGCACAGGCACAGGACTGTTCGCGCTGGCCGGCGGCGGGCTCTGCCACCGCACCGAGGTACCGCTTCCCGTCGCATCACTCTGAACGGCGCTCCACATGGCGCCATTCACGGGGGAGGATTGGATGCCAATCGTTGCTCCCTGTCCGTAGTCTTGCAGTGCGCAATCTCCGCCAAAGACCGCATCGCTGTAGTTGAATTGAATGTCGCTGCTGCCCTCGTTGAAAATTGCCTCGAAAGTGATATTCGCCGAGCTATCGGAGCGGCAAAGGAAGCTGCGGACGTTCCTCCACTCAACCACGAGTTTGCGGTCCGGGGCTGTTCCAATCACCTGCCAGAAGACATTCTGCGCGGTTCCCTTCACAGGAAAAAGGTCTGTCCACCAGGGCGCAATAATCGTAGTAGGTTCCTGGACGAAGCTTGGAAAACCTGCGGGGATAAGAAGGCGATTGACAAAATCGCCAAAAGGATCGGTGACGCTGATGGTACCGTTACTACTTATGAATAACTGGTCGAAACTTCCTCCGCCAAACTGAATGGGGAACGGCGAGGCTATCTGCGCTACGGAATCATCACCGAGATCAAGGCTGGCGCCAGTGATGGTCTGATAGCTGAAAGGTACCTTCGTGAATCCATAAGCCGACAGGACTTCAACATTGACCGTGCTCCCGTCGGGAAACTGGAGGGTATAGTTTCCCAGCGCTGAGGGGCTAAACTGGCCCGTATAGATGCCATCTCCAGCGGCTTGATCATTGCCGATGCCGTCGTCTACCAGAGAAACCGTTTGATCGCTGGGTGTCACCGTGACCGTGACGTTGCCCGCAGGCTGGGCACAGTTGATGTTCAGAAACGACAAGACAACAGGGCTTCCTACACTGGCTGCAATTGTGCCTGGTACAGGAAGAAGACGTCTTTGCACGGCTGAGTTGGCGCAAGTCATAGCCCCGAACGCATTGAGACGCTTCTGCGTGATGGTTGACGCCATCGTCGGCAGCGTGTCGCCTCCGGTCAGGATAAGGTTCTTGATCGCGCGCCAGTCACGAGTGGGATCCTGGGCCTGGAGAAGCGCAGCCACACCGGCCACGTGGGGCGCTGCCATGGAAGTACCGCTAAAGATGCTGTACGTGTTGAAGGGAGTCGTGCTCAGGATTTCAACCCCCGGCGCGGCCAGATGCACGGTACGGCGGCCCACGTTGGAAAAGGTCACAACATCATCGGTGCGCGTGCTGGCGGCCACAGAGATTACGTTGGGCAAAAAGATGTTGGCGGGGAAAAAGGGGAACAAATCGTTGTCGGAAAAGTCGTTTCCGGCTGCGGCAACGAATAGGATGCCGTCCGCCATCTGTGCCGCAATTGCATCCTGGAGACTCTGCGAGATCAGCCCTCCACCCCAGCTGTTGTTGGATACCACGATGTTCACACCGCTATCTTTCATCTGCTTTACGAATGAAAGACAGGCCAGAGCGTGGCTG
>DASTPO010000100.1:0-13591 GCA_035762225.1 Candidatus Angelobacter sp. | reverse complement strand
GACTTGATCGGCCGCACCCAGCCCGGAGCCAACACCAAAGCCATGGAAGCGCAGATGCAGGTGGAGTTACGGCAATTTCTGCTGAGCCCGGAAAGCAAGGTGGAAGAGCGTTCCAAGCCACTGGTGGCCAAGCAGACGCTGCATTTCTCGCCTGGCGGCGGAGGCGTGCAGAGAATGCGCGATGAATACCAGGATGGTCTGCACCTTCTCATGTGGATCTCCGCGTTTGTGCTCCTGATAGCCTGCGCTAATCTTGCCAACCTCATGCTGGTCCGAGCGACCGCGCGCAAGCAGCAGATTTCCATCCGTGCGGCCTTGGGCGCTCCGCGCACCACCCTGGTGCGCCAGGCGCTGACGGAGAGTGTGGTGCTGGCGATGATGGGCGGCGCGGTTGGTGTTGCCATCGCCTTTGCTGGAACGCGCATGATTCTGCGGCTTGCATTCGCCAATGATTATGTGCCGATCCACGCATCGCCGTCGTTGCCGGTACTGGCCTTTGCCTTCGCGACCTCATTTTTGACCGGCATCTTGTTCGGCATGGCGCCCGCGTGGATGACAGCCGGTATTCATCCCGCCGAAGTGTTGCGCGGCACAGGCCGCTCCACGGGAAGCAAAGGCAGCTGGGGGCAAAAATCGCTGGTGATTGTACAGGCGGCATTGTCACTGGTGCTTCTGTGCGCCGCGGGCCTGCTCACCCGAAGCCTGAGCAACATGCAGCACCGCGACTTTGGTTTTGATACGGCCAATCGTTACATTCTGCATATCGATCCCCAGATGGCCGGTTATCAGCAAGACAAGCTGGAGCCGCTCTACCGGCAGCTTCATGCCGGCCTGAGCGCAATTCCCGGTGTGCAGCTGGTCACGTTCTCACTCTACAGCCCCATGGAAGGCGACAACTGGGGAGAAGGTGTTTACATTGATGGCGAACCGCCGCCGGCACCGGGAACACCCGATCATGGCGCCTCCTGGGTGCGCGTGAGTCCGGGATATTTCGACGCCATCGGCACCAAAGTCATTGAGGGCCGCGCCATCAACGAGCAGGACACACCGAACACGCGCTCCGTCGCCCTGGTCAACCGGTTCTTTGAGCAAAAATACTTCAAGGACGGGCATGCTGTGGGCAAGCATTTCAGTGACGACCTCAAGCATCCTGGCGCGTTTGAGATTGTCGGCGTCACTGAAGACACTAATTATTGGGACGCGAATGCAAAAATGCGGCCCATGTATTTTCTTGTCCAGGGCCAGAGCGCGCACAATCCTGATCCGCGGTACCAGCAATTTGAAGGGCGATCCAACTACCTGAATGCCGTCGAAATTCGAACGCACGGAGAGATTCAGGGCCTTGAAATGCAGGTGCGCCGGACGCTCTCGCAGGTGAATCCGGACCTTGCTGTGGTTGATTTCCAGTCGTTTGACGCCCAGGTAAAGAACGCCTTCACGCAGCCGGAGATGATCGTGAAGCTGACTTCATTTTTTGGCGTTCTGGCGCTGATCCTCGCCTCGATCGGCCTTTATGGAGTCACGTCGTATTCGGTAGAAAGGCGTACCAGTGAAATAGGTTTGCGCATGGCGCTGGGCGCAGACCGGATCAACATGCTGGGAATGGTCCTGCGGAGCGCTTTCCTCCAGGTGGGTATCGGGCTGGCAATCGGAATTCCGGTCACCATTTTTGCCGGACGATTCATGGCTAGCTTGCTATACCACGTCAAATCCTATGATCCGGTGGTGCTGGTGATCACTACCATTGTGCTTGCAGCTGCGGCATTCATTGCCGCGGTGATTCCGGCACGCCGAGCAGCCAATACCGAGCCCATGCTGGCACTTCGCACGGAATGAGAATCACTCTGGGATTTCGTTCTGACGCAAGTTTGCGTCAGGGCATCACCTGCCGGCGCGTTTCGCGAGCTGCTCCATCACGCTGTCCAGGTCGGGATAGCCGGCGCCGAAGGTTCGCGTAAACCAGTTCCCGCCGCGCTCGGCGACCACCTGGCCGTCGGCGAGCACTTCAAATTGACCGGTATTACCCGAGGTAACCACTGCTTCCACGCCCAACCTTTTCTTGATCATGGCCGCGAGCCTCGCGGCCTTTGCCTGATTGCCCGCTCATGTCGGGCACGAACGTATTTCAACCTTCATGCTGATCTCCTGCTTTCTCTCCTGCAGAACTCAGTCAGACTATCACGGAGCTGACGCCGGCGGCAGTGGCAGAGGCAAACGGCGGCTCATTCGTGCCGTAAAGCAATCATCGGATCGATTCGTGCTGCCTTGCGAGCTGGGAGATAGCCCGCCGCAAGGACAGCCGTCAGAAGAATTGCGCCTGCCACGGTCAGCGCCTGAGGGTCATTGGGGCGCATCTCAAAAAGAAAAGCCTGTATCAGCCGTGCAGAGCTGAGGGCAACCGGAACACTGATTGCGAGACCAACTGTCGCAAGTATCACGACCTCGCGAAGAACCATCCACACCACTGCTCCTCGCGGCGCTCCCAGCGCCAGACGAATGCCGATCTCGCCGGTGCGTCCCGCAACCTTGTACGACACGGTCGCATAGAGACCGATGCAGGCAATCACCAGCGCCAGCACGGCAAATCCTGTGCACAGCCTGGCAAAGGTTATCTCCTGGCTGATTGTCTTGTCGATGTCAGCAACCTGGGTCCTTACGTCGGTGACGGGAACTCGAGCATCAGCCTGATGAACAATCTCTCTGACAGTGTTCAAGCAGGTGACTGGGTTCATTGAAGTGCGCAACTCGTACGTCATTGATCGCGGCGGTGGATATCCCTGGTTGTATGCGATGTAGACGACGGGAGGAGTTTTGTGGTCCAGCCTTCCGTAATGGGCGGTGCGGGCCACACCGACAATTTGCATGTCGCGTACGTTGCCATCATTTTCCAGGATGAGGTGTCTCCCCAAAGGGTTCTGGTCGGAGAAATTGTTACGGGCAAATAGCTCGCTGATCACCGCCACCTTGGCCGAGCCCGGCTGGTCGCGCTCTTCAATTCCTCGTCCGGCAACAATGGGAATCTGCATGGTTTGAAAAAATCCAGGTCCCACCGAAAGATAGCGGGTAGACGGATCATCAGGCGCTCCCGGCAAGTGAATCGGGAGTCCGGAACCGGCATCAATCAAAGACTCATGCGAAAGCGTCGCGCTGAGTACGCCAGGAATCGCGGAGAATCGCTGCGTTAGATCGCCATAGAACGCGGAAATTTCCGGGGCCTTGTGACCGGCTTTCGCTCCATCCAGCTGGAACAAGAGCAAGTTGTCGCGATTGAAGCCAAGCTCAACCGATTGCAGGTTAGAGAGCGTCCGGGCAAAAAGTCCGGCGGCCACAAGCATCACCAGCGATAGAGCTATTTGTGCAACCACCAGCACGCGGCTCAAGCTCGGACGGGTGCGAGCGCCGCTCGCATCTATGCGAACTTTCTTGAGTGCGGGAAGAACATCAAACCGAGTTGATTGCAGCGCCGGCGCCAAGCCAAAGAGAATCCCGGTGAGAAGTGACAGCGCCACGGCCACGCCGAGCACATGCCAGTTCAATCTGGCGCCCAGAGTGAAGTCTGATTGGCCATTCGAGAGCATTGCGGTCAAAGCTCGCATGCCCCAGATGGCGACCAGCAATCCAAGCATTCCGCCCAATGCGGCGAGCAACACGCTCTCTGTAAGCAGCTGGCGGATCAGTCGAAGTCTGGCCGCGCCGAGGCTCAGTCGCACGGCTATCTCGGTCCTTCTTGAGGTTGCCCTCGCTAGCAGCAGGTTGGCGATGTTGGCGCAAGCGATGGCCAGAATCAGTCCCGCCAGAGCCATCAGTATCCAGAGCGGCTGCGAATATCTGCGGCGGAGCGTTTCAACCCCGGTTCCACCTTGCTGAACAACCAGCGCCGGCAGTGTTTCACGCTCCTCAGCGGTGGTTGCAGTACTTTCAACCCACTCATGAAACTGCGGCGCCAGTGCCACCTGCGCCTGCTCGCGCGTCACTCCGGGTCGCAGACGCGCCATGACTTCAATCCAGTAGTCATTCTGATCAAGAAAACGTTCCGGACCGTCACCGAACGGAAGCGCGGCCTCAATAGAAACACTGGCGTGGACTGGAAGATATACGTCAGGACTGTCGCCAGGATCGACGCCAAAGAAGTCTGGCGGCGCAGTACCCACGACCAGGGTTGGCACGCTGTTGATGAGTATGGTTTTTCCGCTGGCGTCGGCGGCGCCAAAATTCCGCTGGCTGAACCTTGAACTCACCACTGCAACCACCGGCGCCGCAGAATCGTCGTCAGCCGGAATAATCATTCGTCCGGCCACGGGAAGTACTCCCAGGCCGCCAAAATAATCTCCCGAGACATATTCGCCTCGCACGACGCTGGCCTGTCCTTTGACAAGCACATTCAATTCTCGCGCAGAGTGGTAGGCAAAGACGTTGGAGAACAGCTGATCGTTCTTTCGAAAAAGCTCAAAGGCCGGATAGGGAAAAATGCCCGCGACCTCACCCAGCTTGGAATCATCATAAGTGGTGCCGCTCAGGCTGTGGAGGACGGTCGGCGTTCGCTGGTTTCCGTGCCAGCGGGGTTGATTATGCCACTGCAAGATCAGCAGGGAATCCGGACCGGATACCGGCAGGGATCGCAACAGGATCGAGTCCATAAAACTGTAAAGCGCACTATTGGCCCCGATGCCCAGTGCCAAAGACACAATCGCCAGAGCGCTGAACGTTTTGTTCGCCAATATCATCCGCGTGGCATAGCGAAGATCTTGCACGAAATGCTCCCACAGGGTGGAAATCCAGACATCGCGGACACTTTCCTGTACTCGAGTTACATTTCCCAGTTCACGATGAGCGGCCCATCTTGCTTCGTCCTCGGTCAGACCATCGCTTGCCCGTTCCGCGGCCTCTTCATCGAGATGGAATTGAAGTTCTTCGCGAAGCTCAGTCTCTTTCCGGCGGCGCTGCGCCAGCCAGGTTAGTTTGCGAAAGAAGGTCATCGTTACGCCTCCTGCTCGTCTGGGTTCAGAATCAGGCCCATCGCGCGGGCAAATGCCCGCCATTTGGAATGCTCATTGGCCAGCTGTTTTCGGCCGAGCGCCGTGAGCCGATAGAATTTTGCCCGTTTGCCTTTGTCAGATAAATCCCATGAAGCCGCGATCCAGCCCTTCGCCTCCAGGCGATGGAGCGCTGGATACAATGAGCCGGTCTCAACCTGTAATAGGTCTTCCGATGTGCGCTGAATATGCTTGGCTACGGCATGGCCGTGTGCCGGCCCGGCGAGTAAAGTGCGCAGGATCAGAAGATCGAGCGTGCCTTGCAGCAGCTCCATGCGGGATGGCCGCTTGTTCTGCATTCTGTAGATACGCTACACCATATTGTGTAGGTTGTCTACTACGTAAATTCAGCGCAACGAATTCATGTCTGGGTGAGATGCGTGGTTGTTGCGGCGAGAAGAAGCTGTAAATTTAGGAGGAAAGCAACATGAGGTTCAGCCGGAGTGGTATTGAATGAACGGCGGAGATCACATAAAAGATGAAACGGGAAAAATTGGGGTGGGTAGTGGGGGTCGAACCCACGACATCCAGAGCCACAGTCTGGCGTTCTGCCACTGAACTATACCCACCGTGTAAGCAGACTTCCATTTTACACGATTTACAGCCTGTTCCTGCGGATAGCGCCTCAATCGGTAACACCAGCGTCAGTTCCTGGGCCCTTTTAGCGCAATGTGCTCGCCATCTTAATTCCTGGAGCACGCCCCGGGGCCGCGCGGATCGTCGCGGGTGCCACAAGGCACATTCGGATCAGCTACTCTCGGCGGTCGCTCTGCGCCCACGTAAAGCTTGAGAGTAGCTGCGTGAGTCACTGGCCATCGCATTTCAGGCAGGCCGCCTTTTGGTTCCCCAGAACGATGAATTCAAGCGATGATCGCAATGCTGGCATCGGTATTCAAAAATCGGCATATTCAATGACTCGGGTAGAATATTTCCTACATCCTAAAAAGCAAGAGTGCGGAAGTTTATTGGATTCGTTGGCGCATGGCTGAATCTCGCAATTCAACAATATTTGATCCTTTCGTGGCGCGGCGCTATCTCCGCAATCGTCATCTGATGACCCTTGCTGGCAACTTTCTGCCGCGCAAAAGCGTTCTTCCTGACCCGGAAGAACTTCTGCTTCGCGTCGATGCCAACGCTCAGGTCTTATGCCACTGCCACTGGCAGCCTGCCGCTGAGCCCAGGCCCACCATCATTATTGTTCATGGACTGGAAGGCTCGAGCCTCTCGCAATACGTCATCGGAACTGCATTAAAGGCATGGGAAGCAGGGATGAACGTTGTGCGCATGAATATGCGCAATTGTGGAGGCACGGAAAGGCTGACGTCCACGCTCTATCACTCCGGCCTCTCCAGTGACGTGGGCATAGTGTTGAGAGCCATCGTCGACCGAAAAAATCTCAACGCGATTGGGCTGGTGGGCTACTCCATGGGCGGCAATCTCGTCCTGAAGCTTGCGGGTGACTTGGGTGCCGACGTGCCGTGTGAGCTTAAAGCAGTTGCCGCGGTATCGCCGGCAGCGGATCTCGCGGCGTCTGCTGACGCGATGCACCAGGGCAGTAACCGAATGTATGAATGGAAATTTCTTTTAAGCCTGATGCGTCGCTTTCATAGAAAGCGAGCGTTGTTCCCGGAGATTTACAGCGAGATCAGGCCCTGGCCTACTACCATCCGGGCATTTGACGACCAGATTACAGCGCGCTATTGCGGATTCGCGAGCGCCGATGACTACTATGAACGCGCCAGCGCCGCACGGGTGATTGACAAAATCGTCGTGCCGACTTTGGTAATCCATGCACAAGACGACCCTTTCATTCGGTTGCTGCCTCAAACCAGAGAAAAGATGCTTGCCAATCCTCACATCACATTTCTCGAGACCTCGCACGGCGGACATTGCGCGTTCCTGGCTCAGCCCAATGGCTACGATGGGCGCTGGGCCGAGCGCCAGATCATTCATTTTCTTCGCCATCACGGAATGAATTGAAAATGCAAGCTGACTACAGCGTCGAACTCGGACGTGATGACCCTGCGCTGGAACTCCCCTGGTCGTCCGCTGACCCGGCAGTCTGCTACTTCGATCTGAAAGCTTCTCCTGAACTTGTCCATCGAATACCAGAGGCGGCGTCATATCCTGCGCTGCGAGATTTTCTCGTGCGTGTCAACGCGCCTGATTTTCCAATGCTGACTGCCAAGTGCGATGTATGGCAGTCCCGCGATATCCTGCCGGAAGAAGAAATCTTTGGCGCCGAGTTCAAATTCGCGTCTTATATTGACCTCGCTTACACATCTCAACAGTTCCAGAACTCCTTTGAGAAACATGAAGAATTGGTGCAGGACCTTTGCCGATTGTTGAAATGCGCTCCTGAGCTGCTTGCCTCGATCGATTTGGTGATACGCCATTGCTACTATCACGATGAAGACCATCACGATGAACAACATCACGATGGAGGCCATCACGATGAAGGCCATCACGATGAAGGCCATCACGATGAACAACATGAACTACCGCCAGCGGAGGCTGATCATGCCGATTCCCGATGCGGATTTAGCATTACCGCGTACGTCTTCGGATTCGGCAGTAGCGCCGATGGCGCTGTCAAAATAAGCTCAATCGCTCTGAATCTGCTTCAGCACGCATTGATTCAAGCCTCCAACCGGCTCAGCCAATCCAACACCCGAGATGCTGATAGAATTTAGCAAGAGCATGAGCCCGTAGCTCAGTTGGATAGAGCATCTGCCTTCTAAGCAGAGGGTCGCAAACTTGTATCGCGGGCGCAGCGCGGCTACACGGGTAGCAGAGATATTGGCACTTCAAAACCGATCTGATGTCTAGTACACTTTTGCCAGCAAGTATGTGGCTTAAAAGAGCGTTTGGGGTTCAAAGCTCGAATCTTGGGCAGTTGGGCCGATTGGAATCGGAGCTGCTCGAAAGAATCTGGCAACGCGGAGAGACTAGCGTGCGCGATTGCCAAGCTGAGCTTGCGCCTCGTCTGGCCTACACGACGGTCATGACCACGTTGGATCGCCTCTTCAAGAAGGGCCTATTGCGGCGACGCAAGGTGGGCAAAGCGTATTTCTATGCCGCAGCAGTGACGGTACAGGAATATCAAGCGCGCCTCACCCACCACCTCCTGGAAATGTTTTTGCGCGACGACGTTAATCAAGGCGCCGTTTTGTCTCATTTTGTCAACGCGGTCAGTGACACCGACGCGGGTTTGCTGGAGCGCCTGGATGAACTGGTGAAGGCCAAGCGGCGCGAACTCCGCCGGACGGAATAAGTCCATGTTCTACATCCTCGCGATTTCGCTGTGCCTGGCCCTGGTATTTCTGAGTCTTCTGCTGTGCTGGTTGTTGCTTTTTCCGATTGCCTTATTGGTAAGGCGGCGCGCTAGAGGCAGAGAACAAGGCTTGGCGGCTGGGGATATTTTTTTTCTACGCATATCACCATCGATAATCGCCTGTGCCGTCACGTTCGGGGTGGGGCTGCCGGCTTTTCTTAAGTTCGAGCCCAATTCCACCAATGAAAGCGTGGGGCTTCGTTTGCTGGTGTTGGCATTGTTGGGCGCAATCTTGGTGGGCGGAATGGCTTACCGGGCCTGGTTTGCGCTTCGAGCATCGTCCCGGATGCGCGCGTCATGGCATAAGCATTCCACAAGAATGTTGGTGGATGGAATTGACTTTCCAGTGTATTGCGTGGAGAGCCGAACTTCGCTCCTGGCGGTCAGCGGTATCTTCGATCCAACTATTTTTATTGCCAAAGACATTTTTCTGGGACTTTCCAGTGAAGAACTGTATGCGGCGATTGCACATGAAGTTGCGCACGTTTCGGCATACGACAACCTCAAGCAACTGATGTTACGGATCACAAGCCCTCCGCGGTGGCTAGCCGGATTTGCCGGCCTGGATCGCGAATGGGGCAGAGCTGCTGAAGTTGCAGCGGACCAGCACGCCGTGGCCGCGGGCGCACCGGCGCTTGAGTTATCGTCGGCGCTGGTGAAAGTCAGCCGCATGCACATGTCCCATGAAGTGGAAGGTGGCGTTGCCTGCCATCTGGTACCTCCAACCTGCTCTTCTGCTTTGGAAGTAAGGGTCAGACGCTTGAGCGATATGCTGGAAGGAAGGGAAGTCCCAGAGGCCGTAGCTAGGCAACGTGAGTTCTTCGTGGGAATGGCGATCGCTCTGGCATTGTACTTGGCGTTCCTAAACGCCATGCTGCCCCTGGCGCACGAATTGCTCGAATCCCTGGTTCGCTAGAACCGGACGCACCACATATATTCCTATTTGGAAATGTCTCGTTCGCGCCACGATGTGTTAGACTGCTGCGGCTTTTCTCGAGGCTGCAAACATTGCAGCTCCCGCCAGGAGGAACATACATGAAGCGCCAGTGTTACTTGATTGCTGCACTCCTTTGTTTCACTTTTGCGGGGGCGCTTCACGCGCAGAACGCCACCGCTTGCCTCGCTCATCATCCGCAGTATATTGCCGGCCAGTTTGAGGTGAGCTACTCACAAGGTTGTACCGGTCATGATGAGCCGGAACTTATCCCCGTTTCCAGCGCTCCTGGTTCAGCGCGAGACCTCACCTGGACAGCGGTTCTTCCCACTCATGGCCGATCCAGCGTGTCTGATGTTGGGCCGACTTTCTGGTTCGGAGGAACGGTGAGCGATCCTAAAAGCCTCTTCGGGCAAGCATTCGTTGAACTCCAGTTTTATCCTGACTCCATGGTCACAAAGTGCTTCGCCGATGGCGGATTCACGGTAAACTTCTCCCCGGACACCTATACTGCGTGTTCACCGGTGTTCAAGATCGTGCCCAATAACACGAACGCGCATTTCACTGAGAAGACGGCTTTCAACGCGATGCTGGAGGATTCCTCTACTCCCGGCAGTCCTCTGGTGATGCACGCGGGCGATACGATCACCGTGCACTATTTTGTTACGCCGGCAGCCGACGGTTTTCACGTTACCGTGACCAATCTAACCACAGGGCATTTCGGAACCATCATCCTCAACTCGTCGTCGGACGGCCCGTTGATGCCTGCTTATGACACGCAGACCATCGGCAATTCCCTGGGCTGGGGCCTGGTGAACGATGCGCCCAACTCCTTTGTCTGGGAGATCGGCCACGCTTCAATTTTCACCGGCGGAGACGCTTTCTGCGTTCCCGGCCAGAGCTTCTGCGATTCCTACAACTCGGACTCGTGGGCCGGGTTTTCGCCAGTACAGATCAAGAGCGTTGTCTTTGGCGATGGTTCCAGTCCCAAGAATTTCGCGGCTGTGAGCGATCAGGGAGGCAAGGCAGAAGTTGCACTGAGTTGCGCGGTCTATGGGGGTCCCTTCTGTATTTATCCCTGGTTCACGCAGGGCAAAAGCGGCTTTCATTACGGCATTGACTATCCGGACACGGTGAAGGACTTCGGCCAGGCAGATCAGTTCACCCAGACTCAGCAATGCGGCGGCCCATTCGGCGCCAATACCACCTTCTGTTCTACAACCCTTAAGTAGTGAAGACGGGATAAGACGATGAGAGGGAAGGCTGTGGCTTTCCCTCTTTGTGTCTGCCTAATGGTATTGTATGTACGTTCACGAACCCTTATGCCGCCAACTGTTCTAACCGAAAAGGAGCGAGAGCTGCTTCTGAGCAGCGCCACGCAGGCTTTGCAACGCGCCTATGCACCATACTCCAACTTTCGCGTGGGCGCGGCCATCCTTACTCACGATGGTCATCTCGTAACCGGCTGCAACGTTGAAAATGCATCGTATGGACTGACGATCTGCGCGGAACGAGCTGCAATTTTCGCCGCGGTCCAGCAGGTCCAGGGGAAACTTTCTCTGCGGGCTGTGGCGGTCGTGAACGGCAATGGAGCGCCATGTTCTCCGTGCGGCGCCTGCCGCCAGGTAATTGCTGAGTTCGGAGACGATGTAATTGTGATCTTCCCAGGGAAGGATGGGTTTCTGGAATCCACCATTCGTGATTTACTGCCGGCAACTTTCCGTCTATCCTGACGCAATCCTATGCTTGTTACCGATTTGATACGGAAGAAGCGCGATGGCGCCGAACTGCAGCGCAAGGAAATAGAGTTTCTGGTCAACGGTTACACGGCTGACGAGATTCCTGATTACCAGATGTCAGCATGGCTGATGGCTGTTCTCTGGCGTGGCATGACGCGCGCTGAACTGGCAGCGCTGACAGAATCGATGCTCAACAGCGGGCAGGTCCTGAGTTTTCCCGAGCTGAAGGGCGCCAAGGTCGACAAGCATTCCACTGGCGGTATCGGTGACAAGACATCTCTTGTCATTGCGCCGATCGTCGCCGCCGCGGGACTTTACGTCCCCATGATCAGCGGTCGCGGTCTGGGTCACACCGGGGGCACGCTCGACAAGCTGGAGTCGATTCCGGGTTTCAATGTAAATCTTTCGCTTGCAGACTTTCGCCGCGTACTGGCGCAATGTGGAGCGGCGTTAATCGGGCAAACAAAAGATATCGCTCCTGCTGACAAAAAAATCTACGCCCTGCGCGACGTTACCGGTACGGTCGAGAGCCCTTATCTTATCTGTGCCTCCATTATGAGTAAGAAGCTGGCTGAAGGCATGGATGGCCTTGTCCTTGACGTGAAGACCGGCAGCGGCGCTTTTATGAAGTCGGAAAAGGACGCGGTTTTTCTGGCTGAGCTCATGGTCGAAACAGGCCGGCGGCTGGGCAAGAGCGTGGAAGCCCTGATTACCGATATGGATCAGCCACTGGGCCGGGCCGTGGGCAACGCCCTTGAGGTCATCGAGTGCCTTGAGGTTCTCAACGGGGAGGGACCTTCCGATCTGCGCGAGCTCTGCATTGTTTTATCGGCGTCAATGTTTATGCTGGGCAAACGCGTGCGCACCATCACGGAAGGCAGAGCACTGGCGGAGCAGATGATCTCCAGCGGGAAAGCACGGGAAAAATTCCGCGAAATCATCCGTCTCCAGGGTGGCGACGCGAACGTGGTCAATGATCCAGGCCTTTTGCCGCAGGCAAACCACACAGCGGACGTGATGAGTCCTTCCACCGGCTACGTCGGGGGTTTTATGTGCGAGCAGATTGGAACGGCCGGCGTGCTCCTGGGAGGCGGCCGGGCCAGGAAAGAGGATTCGGTTGATCCCGCAGTAGGAATCATTGTGCACAAAAAAGTCGGCGACCAGGTTTCTGCCGGAGAATCTCTTTGTACCGTCTATTACAACTCACAAGAGCGTTTGCGGCAGGCTGTCCCCCTGATTGAGCAGAGCTATCGCATCACGGCCGCGCCATCTGGTCAGGCGCGTCCGCTTGTTCATCGGATTATCGGCGAGAACTGACGACCGGAGATTGACTGAAAGAAACGGAATGGACCTTGCAGGGTCGTATGGGCGCTATTTCCGGGCGGCTTCCTGTGCGATCACCGGGGTAACTTCGCGTAAGAGCGCCTTGAACTGCGCGGCGATTCGCCGCCCAACCTCCAGCACTTCTTCATGATTGATCTGCGCGTCAGTGGTGCCGGCTGCCATATTAGTAACGCATGAGATCGCCAGAACTTTGATTCCGATTTGCCGCGCGACAATGACCTCTGGCACGGTCGACATTCCCACCAGATCAGCGCCAACGGTCCTAAGGAAATGTATCTCCGCCGGCGTTTCATAACTGGGGCCGAGCATTGCCGCATAGACTCCTTCTGGCAGTTGTAAGCCAAGTCGCTTTCCGGCATCCTGCGCCATTTGCCGATAGCCCTTCGAATAAGCTTCCGTCATATCGATGAAACGCGGCCCCTGACGCAGATCTTCGGGTCCCACCAGCGGATTGTGCCCCTGAAAATTGATGTGGTCCTTGATCACCACAAGGCGCCCTTGCCCGTACTGCGGATTGATGCCGCCGGCGGCGTTGGTAAGAATCGCCGCACGGACCCCCAAGCGGGCCAAAACGCGCATGGGGAATACGACCGAGTGAACCGGATAGCCTTCATAGAGGTGCACGCGGCCCTGCATCACCACCACGGGCCATGCGCCGATATTGCCCAGAACCAGCTGCCCGGCGTGCCCAACGGCGGTGGACTGCGCAAAGTGCGGGATATCTTTGTAACTGATGCGCACCGCATCGGTCAGTTCGTCGGCAAATCCGCCAAGACCCGATCCCAACACGATCGCTACCGTGGGTTTGATGGGGCTTTTTGAGGCAATGAACCTTGAGGCATCTTCCGCTTGCGCAAGCTGATCGTTGTTAGCCATGTTTAGGATTCGAATTCCTTTCCGTGGAAATTGAACCACCGCGCCGTTCGGCGTCCAAATTGTAATGGTATAGTTTCGATCCATGTTAGCTGTCCGCCTGAGACAGCAGATTTGCGGGACGTTGATTCTGCTGGCAGCGCTCGCGCCTGCAGCCTGGACGCAGAACAAGACAAACCCCAAGAAGGCGGTTTCGACCGAACAAAGGGCCTCGCGTTACTTTGACTCAGTTCGCAACCAGCCGTTGTTACTGCACGCCTTCCTTGCGGACATGCCCAAGGGAGGAGATCTGCACAACCACCTCTCTGGCGCAATCTATGCCGAAAGCTTCATT
>DASTPO010000099.1:0-12824 GCA_035762225.1 Candidatus Angelobacter sp. | reverse complement strand
CCGCATGCAGCCCGAAGCTGGAGACCGTCTGCGCCACCACGCCTTGTTTAGCCAGGGCATAGTTATCCGACCGCTGAAAGAAATTCTGCTTCGGGTGCGGGTCCTGCACCAGCTTGGCGCCATGTTTCGCCAGCTCCGGGCCAAGATTGGTGCGGTCGAAGCCGGTAAGCCAGAGTTCATCCGGCTTCACCGCGGGATCAGGACGCCCGATCATCTCAAATTCCAGGTTAGCGACGATATTCTGCAGCGGAACCGGCGGGTGCTGGAGGAAATAAAGATTCCCCTGGCCTCCGGTCTCCTCGCTGCCGAAGAAGACAAAAAGCACGGTCCGCTTCGGCGCTTCCTTGCGCGCCAGCGCGCGGGCCAACTGGAGAACGGCCACGCAGCCTGAAGCATCGTCGTCGGCTCCGTTATAGATGTCGTCGCCGTTGACTGCTTCGCGGACGCCCACGTGGTCCATGTGCGCGGTCAGCAGGATCACTTCGTCCTTGTGCTTCTCGTCGCGGCCCTTGATGATGCCGATGACGTTGCGCGTGTTCCACTGCTTCTTGCCCTGGCGAAAAAAGTTGAATTCGCCGGAGACATTTTGAATATAGCCGCCGTCATCGCCTGCGGGCTCAACGCCAATTTGCCGCAGCTGTGATGCCAGGTAAACCGCGCCTACCAGTTCGTCGTGCGTGCCGCTGCCGCGGCCCTGCATGGCGTCGCTGGCAAGGAATTCCATCTCACCGCGGATTTCAGCGGCGTCGCGGCTGCCGGATGGTTGCGCCTGGAGGCTGTATGGAAAATAGAGAAGAACAAGAAAAATGAGCTGACTGGGCCGAATGGTCATATTCCCCCGAAGCAGCAGTATACCTGCCGGCGTTTCGGGGACAAGCCGACAAATTGCGCGCGGGACGTTAGGTCTTTTCTCTTTCCACGATGGTTGGGTTTTGCGCGGGCATGCGACGCGCCATCTCGTCCTCAACGCGGTCAAGCCAGCGCAGCTCAGTGCGAAATTGTTCAATGATCAGGCTGATCATCCACACAGCTTCGTGGTGCCGATGGCCGACCTCACTTTCCACGGACTGCAAGGTTTCTTCTTCCCGCGCCAATTCGCCCAGCAGGAAATCACGCCGCCGGTTCAGCTGCTGCCGGACGACTTCCGGCTTTGCCTGCCAGGAGAGCGCCATCCAGGTAAGAAACGGCGGACGTTCTCGCTGCGTTGTCCAGTCTTCACGCTCCAGGGCGGCAGAGAGCGCTGCCCGGCCCTTGGCGGAGGTGGTGTAGATCCGGCGCTCCGGGCCCAACGCCGGCTCGCGATCGCCGGCTCCGCGCAGGAACCCCAGGCGCGCCAGCTTTTCCAGCGAGTAATAGACCTGGGGCCGCGAAATTCCAGCCCAATCCTGCACCTGGCGGCGCTCCAGTTCCAGGTTGGCCTGATAGCCGTGCATCGGCTGTTCTGCCAGCAGGCTCAGCAGCACCAGGTCTGGAACCGTGAGGCCGCGCTTCTTAGTTGCGCGCATCACGCGCCTTCCGCTGGCGGCTCCAGAACCACCACTGGCACTGCTCGGCGGGGAGAAGGGGGTTTCGTGCCTGCGCCACCGCGGCGGCAAAGACATCCTGGCAGCAGATGTCCACGGGCTGCCCGGTGATGCGGCAAAGCTTTTTGTAAAGCTTCTCAGGATCCTGCCGGGCCAGTTGCGGGACCGTGCGGATGCCGAGAAGTTCGAAGTCGCGCAGCATGGCCGGCCCAACCGAGATCAGGTCTTGCAATAGGCGGGGAGCACGGAATTGTTGGTGAGAAACGGGCATACAAGCCTCCGGTTGACAAACGCCCGAGGGCGATGTACATTCAACTAGTCTAATTAAGACTAGCGAAGATTGCAAGGAGAAAATCATGAAAAACGCAACCATCAAGCGGATTACGCCCATCTTGTTTGCCCAGGAGATCGAACCCTGCATCAGCTTCTGGACGGAGCGAATGGGTTTTGCCAACGTGGTGGAGGTTCCCGAGGGCGACAGCGTGGGGTTTGTCCTGCTGCAAAAAGATGGCGTGGAATTGATGTACCAGAGCTATGCCAGCGTGGAGAAGGACAACGCGGCTACCGCGCAGGCGGCGCGCAAGGGGCCGGCATTTCTCTATATCGAAGTGGAAAACCTGGAGACCGCGCTGGCGGCCACCAACGGCGCGGAGATCGCCATGCCGGTGCGGTCGACTTTTTACGGCAGCAAAGAGTTCGGCATCAAGGATCCGGTGGGCCACTACATTATCTTTGCCCAGCAGGGAGCGGGCGCCCAGCAGTGACTGCTCCGGTCAGCCAAATGGACAAAGAAGCGCCGGTGCAGGCAGCGAAAACATGGGCCTGATGGACAGGGGCGCGGGGTAACTGTCTTGTGCCCTGAATGGCTGTTATATTTGTGATTCAACCCCAATGTTGAACCTCCTGAGCACAGGGCTCCACTGGACCGGCCGGCGCGCGGTTTTGCTGGCCGCCTTATCCGTTGCAGCGGCCGCAGGCATTCTCGCCGGATGCGGCAGTGGCGGATCTTCTGATCGTAATGAGTACGCTTATGTCGCCGTGACGGAGGCCGGCCTGCGCGACCACGTTTCCACCGTCTATAACAAGACCGGCGTGGTGCACAACGGGGAACGGGTGCGGATACTGGAGCGCATGCAGAGCAAACGGTTTTTGCGCGTGCGCTCGCCCCGGGGCGAGGAAGGCTGGATACAGGAACGTTATCTGACTGACCAGCAGACCTATGACCAATTCCAGCGTCTGGCAGCGCAATTCAAGACCACGCCGGCACAGGCCACCGCAGTAACGGAAGAACAGGTAAAAATCCACGTTTTGCCGGGACGCAAGACCGCCTATCTCTATCTGCTGAATGAAAAACAGAAAGTAGATCTGTTGCAGCGCCAGACTGTAGACCGCAACGCCCCTCCGCTCCAGCTGAAGGATGAGAAGCAGAAGGACGCGGACGACAGCTCGGACGAAGACAAGGTCAAGAGCGACAGCAACGGCCCGCCCGAGGTCCGCGAGGACTGGTGGCTGGTGCGCGACGCACAGGGCCGAATCGGCTGGGTGCTGGGTAGAGCGCTATATCTGGATGTGCCGGAAGAGATCGCGCAATATTCTGAAGGGCAGCGCATTGTCGCCGGTTTCCCCCTGGATGAAGTGCAGGATGGCGACAAAAAGGTTGCGGAATATCTGGTGCTCTTCACCGAAAACAAAGACGGCCTTCCCTATGACTTCAGCCAGGCCCGGGTGTTTACCTGGAACGCGCGCAAGCACCGCTATGAAACCGCCTATCGGGAACGCGATCTCTATGGTGTTCTGCCGGTCACACTGGGACGACAGGACTTTGAAAAAGAGGGCAATCTGCGCACGTTTATTTTGCGCGTGAAAAGCGATGATGGAACGGTCCACGAACGGACCTACAAATTCAACCCGCCGATAGTGCATCGGGTGCTTGCCCCGGGCGAGGAACCTTCTCAGCCGCGGCACAAAAAGGTTGGCCGTCGTTCGCGGTAAATCGCTGAAAGCAGAGCAGGTTCCTTAGTAATTACTCAGGCAGCTTTTTCTTCGCTTGGCATCCAGCGCCCAGCTTTTGCCGTCAAAGTGGGTATGGCAGAAAAAGTGAAACACCTGAATCTGGAACGGGATTATAAGAAGTTCCTGTATTTCCTTGATGGCGAAGGCAATGTGTGCCAGAAGCCTAAATCGGGCGAAGGCGAGAACCAGGTGCTGGTACCTCATGCTGTGCAGCGTGATAACCAGTTCCTGTATTTCATCGACAAAGAGGGTGACGTGGCGCGCTCCCCACGAGCGGTCCGCAAGCCCAAGAAAGTAGCTTGACGCAGGCAGAATGAGCGCACGCGGCTTAAACCTGCTGGTCTTCCGCGAAGGCCGCAGGGACCTGAGCGGGCTGGGTCTGAAGCTCGCTCTGATGAAGCAACTGGAACGGCTCAGCAGGGATTCTACGTCTGATGCCCTGATTGAAGCCCTGCTTCGTGCGGGCGAGTTGGAATGCGGGCTGGGGGATGTTTGCAGCCCTTTTTTTTCTTCGGCGGAAGAACTTACTTCCGTCCTGGCTGGCGCTCTCTTGCTTGGCCGGCTTCCCGGCAATTTCATCGAAATCAAAAACATCGTAGCCGGCATCTCTGTGCCGGAGCGGATTAGCGTCTCCACTCCGGAAGGTTTTGCCTACTATGCTCTTCATCCTTTGGCTTATGCCGAGGCGGCGCGGAAGATGTCAGTGTTGCCGGCCCATGTTGTGGTTGTGGGGATCCGGAGCATCGGCACAACTTTAAGTGCCATGGCCGCGGCCGGCGCGGCTTCGCGCGGCGCTCAAGTGAAGCGAATCACGGTGAGGCCCACAGGCCATCCATACAATCGACACACAGATTTTTCTCCGGATCAGCTGGCTTGCATACAGCGTAGTGCGTCATTGGACGCTGCATTTTTGGTGGTGGATGAAGGACCCGGCCTGAGCGGGTCGTCATTGCTCTCGGCCGCGGAGGCCCTTGAAGCCGCCGGCGTGCCGCGAGAGAAGATCATTCTGCTGTGCGGGCATGAGCCGAAGATCGAAGCATTGTGTTCTGACAACGCGGCTGAACGCTGGAGCCGATACCGTTGCCTGCCGGCAGCGGGTGAAGCGCGCAAGCCGGCAGCGGCCTGCGACTTTGTGGGCGCAGGCCAGTGGCGCAGCCGCATGTTCGATCGCGAATCCGTTTGGCCGGCTATATGGACAAGCCTGGAGCGGCTTAAGTATTTGTCCCCGGATGATGCGGCGAATCCCAGGCTGTATAAATTTGCCGGGCTCGGCCATTACGGAGAGAGTGTGATGGCGCGCGAACTTCGTGTTGCCGAGGCTGGCTTCGGTCCCATGCCGGCGAGGGAGAGCGACGGTTTCGCTTCCTATCCATGGATCGAAGGCCGGCCCATGCAGGCTGGCGATCTTAATTTGTCGCGCGATACGATCGTCAGGCTGGCTGAGTATTGCGCGTTCCGTGCACGGGAATTCGCCATCGACCAGGCTGATCCTGGGCCACTACGCGCGATGGCACAGCACAACCTGGGGCAATTAGGCGCTGGTGCGCCGATCGAATTAAGCTTTGAACGCCTGGTAATTGCCGATGGCCGGATGCAGCCCCACGAATGGCTCAGGACGTCCTCTGGCCATATGCTGAAGACCGACTCGGGAGGTCATGGCGATGACCACTTTTTCCCCGGCCCTGTCGATATCGCGTGGGACCTGGCCGGAGCAATCGTGGAATGGCGCATGGATGTTACGCACCGGGCTGAATTCCTGAACGCCTATCGAGCCGCCAGCGGGGATGACCCTTCACGGCGGATCGGTGATTTCATCCGCGCTTACGCGGTTTTCCGCTCGGCTTATTGCACCATGGCGGCCAACGCCATGAAGGGAACGCCGGAGCAGGCCAGGCTGGAACACGCGGCCCAGGAGTACCAAGAGCAGACATCCGCTCCGCCTGCGCTGGCGGCCGCCATCTAAGACCTCCAAAATCAATCCAAAAAACGTTGTAGCTGTTAACCTTTTGCCTGTCCGATTCGTTCCAGAATCGGAGGAACAGGCAAAAATGGACCCATACACACAGAGCATGATCCGGGATTGGGTGACCCTGGCAACCAGCATCGGTTTTCTGGCGTGGATCGTGTATCTGATTGCGGGCGTGATCCGGCGGCGGCAGCAGACCGTCATGCAGAAGCACCTGCTCGACAAGTTCGCGTCGGCGCAGGACCTGGCCGAGTTTATCCAATCGCCGGCGGGACAGAAATACGTGATGGGATTTTCTGACGCTGTAACCAGCCCGCGGAATTCCATCCTGAATTCTGTCCGGACCGGTTGTGTGCTCATGTTCCTGGGCATGGGATTTCTGGCCGGCGGGAGTGGAGGCTGGCTAAGCTTCCGCATCGGATGGGTGTCATTTCTGGTAGGCATCGGCTTCCTGGTTTCAGCACTGGTGTCATACTTCCTGGCAAGAAAAGTCGGCTGGAAAGAGCAGGAGTGAATATTTGCTGGGCGCAATGGAAACATGGCAAATCGCGATGACGGACGCGCAAACGGCGGAACGCACCACGCAGGCTGAGTTTGAGGCGTTCTATTCGCGTACGGCACGCACGCTGCACGGCTATCTCTGCCGCCTGAGCGGCGATCCCGCGACCGCCGACGAAGTGCTGCAGGAGGCCTATATTCGCATGCTCAGCGTGCCTGCCATGGAAGAGGCCGCGCGCAAGGGATATCTTTACAAGATCGCCACCAACCTGCTGCGCGATCGCTGGCGTAAGATCAAGCGAGAGCGGAAGTGGCAGGAACTCAGCATCGGCACCGAGCAGGTCCACCAGAATTTCAACCTGCCG
The DNA here is from genome assembly GCA_035762225.1 of Candidatus Angelobacter sp. Taxonomy (GTDB): domain Bacteria; phylum Acidobacteriota; class Terriglobia; order Terriglobales; family Acidobacteriaceae; genus Angelobacter. The sequence continues at coordinate 6,459 of DASTPO010000099.1, read as the reverse complement.
CTCGATATGGCATCGATCTTCGACGCGCTCACGGTCCAGGAGCGCGCGGTGTTATGGCTGGCCCATGTAGAAGAACTCAGCCACAGGGAAATTGGCGCGATCCTCGACGTGAGAGAGAAGAGCATTAAGGTCATGGTTTTTCGCGCACGGGAAAAAGCCAGGGCGTTGCTGAGCCGGGCTGGATTCAAAGGCACGCATGAATAATGAAGACCTTCAACTCGATTCCCTGATCAAGCAGATGGCGGTTGGCCACCAGCCGGAGCTGCCCAGTCCGGGCCTGATCTGGTGGCGCGCGCAGATCGTGAGAAAGCAGGCTGAGAAAGAACGGGTTGAACGTCCATTGGCGATCATGCGCCTGTTTGCCGCGCTGGTGTGCGTGGTGGTGGTGGCTGCGCTGTGGATTCTGCAGGGACGCGCGATGTGGAGCGCCGTCAACAGCTCTGGTTTGATTTCGCTGCTGCCGCTGGCGTTCGGTATTGCCGGTGCAGCGGCGATAGCGCTGGCGTTGCTATGGCGCAAGAGCGCGCGAGCCTAGTCTCTTTCCGCTCATTAGAGACGGCTCTTCAGGAATAAAATTCCGCGATTGCATCCACCACCTGGCGCTGTTCGTCTTCTTCCAGTTCAGGAAATATCGGCAACGCCAGCACATCGAGCGCGGCGCGCTCAGACTCCGGAAGATCGCCGGCAGCGTATCCCAGATAGGCAAAGCATTTCTGCAAATGCAGGGGAATCGGATAATAAATTTCCGATCCTACGCCGCGTTCGGTAAGGAAGGCGCGCAGCTTGTCACGATCGCGCACGCGGACCACATACTGATGATAGATATGGTTGGCGCCCGGCAGAGTTTTCAGCAGGACCACCGGCGGCACGGAGTTCGCGCCAGTCTTGGTCAGCCCTGCGCCCGTAAGCAGGCGGCCGTAAGTGCGGGCGCGCTCGTGCCGTGCCCGATTCCACTCTTCAAGCCGAGGCATTTTCACCCGCAACACAGCGGCTTGAATTGAATCCAGGCGGCTGTTGGCGCCGATCTCATCGTGATAGTAGCGCTGCTTCCCGCCGTGATTGCGCAATGACTGTATTCGCTCCGCCAAAGCCCGGTCGCTGGTGGTGACCGCGCCGGCATCGCCAAAGGCGCTAAGATTTTTGGTGGGATAAAAACTGAAGGCGGCCGCGGTCCCCAGCGATCCGGCAAGCCTGCCATTCCAGGTTGCGCCCACTGCCTGCGCGGCGTCTTCAATGATCTGCAGCTTAAACTCGGCGGCCAGGCGGTCGAACGAGTCCATATCGGCGCACTGGCCATACAGATGGACCGGCATGATGGCCCGCGTGGAAGCCAGTTTCAGCCTCTGCTCGACGCTGCCCGGATCAAGGTTCAGGGTTTCCGGATCGATGTCGGCAAAAATCGGTTTTGCTCCGGCACGCAGGATGGAACTGGCAGTAGCAAAAAAGCTGAATGGAGTGGTAATGACGCTGTCGCCATGTCCTATGCCGGCGGCAGCCAGGGCCAGCCAGAGGCCATCCGTACCGGAGGCGCAGCCGATGGCGTGGGCTGTTCCGCAATGGGGAGCAAATTCGCGCTCAAACGCCACTACTTCATCGCCCAGGATATAGCGCTGCGAATCACAGACACGCGTGATGGCAGCCAGCACGTCAGTGCGGATGGAAGCATACTGCCGGGAAAGGTCCAACATGGGTACTGGGGCCGCGGTCTTGTGGGCTGCGCTCTTGGTCATCCATGAAAATTCTAGCATTCCTGCGCCTCACGACGGGAAAACCCGTGTTTTGCCCGGAGCAAGTGAAAAAGCTACAATGGCAGGGCAGAAAGCCATTTAAGCTGGTTCCGGTTTATGCAAACAACACAGGAGAAAGATCGGCAGATGGAAAACAAGCCGGCACAAAACATACAGGACTCCTTCCTGAATACTGCGCGCAAAGACAAGAGCCAGATCACTATTTACCTTCTGAGCGGGGTAAAACTGACTGGCCGCATCCGCTCCTTTGACAAGTATTCAGTGGTCATGGAAACCAACAATCAGGAACAGCTCATCTTCAAACACGCCATTTCCACCGTGGTGATGCCAAAAGGCAGCCATCACGGCGATAGCCGTCCTCACGCTGCGGCGGCCGAGGGCGAGAGCAGTTCGGCCAAGTCGGAGGGCTAATCCATTCCTGGGAAGCGTTCCCGTCCTTTCGAATCATCGGCTGGGATCAAGACGGGTCGCGAAGGTCCGGAACGGGCATTTCTAGTGGCGCTGGAATTTCGCCACCGCTCGCGCACTGATCATGATCTTCAGGTGCCGCCCAGCGCCGTGCTTGCGCGCAACGCTGCGGAGGAACACACCCAGGAACGAAGTGTCTCCAGGGTGGGAGTGGAAGAGTCTCTCGCCGAATTCCACGAGCTGGTTGCTTCCGCCGGAGCCGAGATCGCCGGCGAATTCGTCCAGCACCGTGACCGCCCCGATCCTGCCACGCTGATCGGCAAAGGCAAATTGCAGGAGATCGCCGGAGCCATCGCTTCGGTGGACGCCGACCTGCTCCTGATCGACCACGAGCTCTCGCCCTCGCAGCAGCGCAACATCGAAAAAGAAGTTAATGCCCGCGTCATTGACCGCACCCAGCTCATCCTGGATATTTTTGCCCGCCATGCCCGAAGCCGTGAAGGCCAGTTGCAGGTGGAACTGGCCCAGCTGAATTACATGCTGCCGCGCCTCACCGGAAAAGGCATTGAGATGTCGCAGCTTGGCGGCGGCATCGGCACGCGCGGGCCCGGTGAAACGCAGCTGGAAACCGACCGGCGCAAGATTTTCCGGCGCATCCGCCACATCAAGCAGCAGCTTGAGGACGTCAAGCGCATTCGCGGCCAGCAGCGCCAGCGTCGCGAATCCGTGCCTCTGCCCACCGTGGCGCTGGTGGGCTACACCAACGCCGGCAAATCGACGCTGTTCAACGTCCTCACCGGCGCGGGCGTGTTGGAGTCGGCCAAGATGTTTGCCACGCTCGATCCCACCATCCGCGGCATCACCCTGCCCAGCAAGCGCAAGGTGCTCCTTTCCGATACCGTGGGTTTCATTCGCAACCTGCCCACCACGCTGGTCACCGCCTTTCGCGCCACGCTGGAAGAGGTCCAGCGCGCGGCTCTGCTGCTGCATGTGGCTGACGTCACCAGCACCTCAGCGCATGACCAGCAACGCCAGGTGGAAGACGTATTGAAGGAACTCAACGTCATTGACCGGCCGCGCATCCGCGTGATGAACAAGGTGGACCTGCTGCCGCAGGCTCAGCGCCGCGAACTGGAGAACGGCGCGAACCGCGTCTATATCTCCGCCCAGAAGCAGCTTGGCCTGGACGATCTGCTGGCCGCAATCGATGACCACCTGCAGATTGACGCGCTGCAAACCATGCGCATTCGCGTTCCCCAGAGTGAAGGCAAGCTGCTGGCCCTGATTGAATCCCGGGCGCACATCCTCAAGCGCTCGTACCGTGACAGCAAAGTGCAGATGGACCTGGAAGCGCCGGAATCACTGGCCCGCGCGCTGCGGGAGTATGAGATAAAGACTCGAAGCCGCTAGCTTGGTGTGGGTCCGAACGCCCTCGCCGAACGACGGCAGAGGGTCACAACCAACCCAGACCTGTGGACCGCAGGCGCCCTCGCCTGCGATTCATGCAGAATGTTGATATCTCTGCCTGCCGAGCGTCCCTCGCCTGCGACTCACACAGATTGTTGATCCCTGTCATCCTGAGCGGAGCGCCGCCACAAATTTTCCAAACCAGGACCCTGAAGCGCGAAGTCGAAGGATCCCGAGAATCTTCATCTATCCGTGATGCATCAGGGAGTTCTCACCATGTCATACTTTCCCGGCTTCACCGTGCCCCACGCTGGATGGAGCAGATTCTTCAGGCCGCGTTGAGGCGAAATCCTGAGCGAAGGATCTCCGCCAAATGCTCCGACCTGATCTCTCGAACCCAATTTTTCTCCCCCACCCGGCCTTTTCCCATCTTCCATTGAAAACAAGGCACTCCTTCCAACCGACCCTTGGGTCTCCCTTGCGTGACGCTTGGGTGGCCCTTGCGTCACCCTTGGGAGACCCAAGCCCAATCCCAGTCCCAGTCCCAATCCAACCTTGATCGGCAGAGCGTCACAACCAGCACTAGACCTGTGGACCGCAGGCGCCCTCGCCTGCGGCTCATGCAGAATGTTGATATCCCTGCATGCCGAGCGTCCCTCGCCTGCGACTCACACAGATTGTTGATCCCTGTCATCCTGAGCGGAGCGCCGCCACAAATTTTCCAAACCAGGACCCTGAAGCGCGAAGTCGAAGGATCCCGAGAATCTTCATCTATCCAAGATGCATCAGGGAGTTCTCACAAGGTCCGAATTTCACGGTTTCACCGTGTCCCACCCAAGGTGGAGCAGGTCTTTAGATCCTGCGGTGAAGCTTCGATATCCTCCGGCTTCAGCCGCTGAGGTAAATGCGGCCGCTTTTTGTCAAACATCGAGCCTTGTCACCCCTGAGGGCGGCGAAAGTATAGCGTAAGCAGTTGGGCGATGCAATAGCGAAAGCCGGCATTCGAAGAAATATTTCTCCGCGCTCATTTGTCCATCCGTTCCACCCATTGCGCGCGTCCTGCCGGGGCCGCGAACGGATCGGCAAAGTACTGGGTTTCCCGCGCCACCTTGTCGCCTCTGAACTCCATGATGCTCACCGTGTAGGAGGGCTTGCCGTCATAGGTCATGACGTATTCGGTGACCCAGAGATCGCCGCTGCCAATGATCCGCCGGACGGCAAACCGCTTCTGGCTTGGCTGGCTGGCGCGCTGGCCCTGTATGTTCCGGCGGCCGCGGGTCCGCTCGCCGGACTGCGGGTATTCCAGCACCGCGTCCTCGTGATAAATGCGGTGCTCGGTCTCAAAGTCGTTCGCATCGGAGGCCGCCCAATGCTCCTCCAGCGCCGCGCGGATCTTCTGCTCTCTCCCTCCGGGCCCCGGCTCCGCCTTTTGCTGATCGTTCATCTGTTCCTGATCGTTCATCTCGTCTTTCATCCTGGGCCATCCACGATTTTGATGGCCCTCCCGATCTTGCCACTTCCTTATTCTGTCATCCTTATTCTGTCATCCCGAGCGTAGCGCCACTCACTTTGCCGAAAATGGTCTTAACCTGTCATCCGTAATGGGGCGCCACTCACTTTGCCGAAAATGTTCTTACCCTGTCATCCGTACTGGGGCGCCACTCACCTCGCCAAAAATGTTCTTACCCTGTCATCCGTACTGGGGCGCCATTCACTTTGCCGAAAATGTTCTTACCCTGTCATCCGTAACGGGGCGCCATTCACCCCGCCAAAAATGTTCTTACCCTGTCATCCTGAGCGCCACGCGAGTCCCGGGAAGCCGGGATGAGCGTAAGTCGAAGGATCCCGAGGATGTGTCGCCCTGCCACGCAGCTTCAGGGAGTTCTCTTGTAAACATTGCCTTTCCACTTTGCCTGCCGCTCGCCCAAGTAAAAACAAAAATGATGGCTGCCCGCAGCGCCACCGTGCTTTTTGATTGTGGCCTCGCCACAGAAATCAGTGGGCCCACACTTTATCCGATAGCGGCTGGAACCCGAGAAATCTTGCAGGCTATCTCCCGGATGGCGTGGCCGCGCCAATGCCTCTTGCGTCCATAATTCCCATTGTGTCGGCAATGCCCCGTGATCAAAAGCCAGCCCACCGCACAACTATCGCAGCCGTCACCGTTTCAAGTAACGCAGCGCAACACATCCCGATTGAAAAACCTGTGACTCAACAAGCTGTAATTGCTCACTCACCCGCAGGCTGACGTCGTCGAACAGCCGTCTTCCTTCTCCTGCAACGACCGGGCCAACCACAAAACGATATTCATCAACCAGGCCAAGCTCTATCAGCTGTGACGGAACACTCACCCCGCCGACTAAAATCTTTCTGCCTGGCTGCTGTTTCAATTTCAGTATTTCGCCGTGCAGGTCAGTACGCACGATTCTCGTGTTCTTGTCGTCCACCTTCTCCAATGTCCGTGAAAAAACAACTTTACTGATGGCGACAAAGGCCCGCGCAAAGTCGGTATCTGCTTTTGTCGCAGTCCGGTCTTTGAGGACGTCAGGCCAGTAGGGAACCATCAATTCATAGGTTTTACGCCCAAAGATCTGCAGGTCAGCGTCCTGCGTGAGCTGAGTAAAATATTCCATTTGTTCTGCATCGACAAACTGCCTGGTGTGGTCGCAGCAGCCATCCAGGGTGATGTTGATGGCGAAGATTACGTTTCTCATCAGGATTGTCCCTGCTTCAATGCTACCAGCGCGTCGCGGAGTTTTGCGGGTTTGCGCGGCCCGGCGTTCGCGCCAGAGTCACTCGCTTTGACCCGCCGCCCGGTTCGGAGTAGATTTCCTCCAATCCTCTATCCTGCAATGGATCACTGCGATTTACGGAGGAACTGCCATGAAGAAGTCAG
>DASTPO010000098.1:0-5185 GCA_035762225.1 Candidatus Angelobacter sp. | reverse complement strand
CTGGACCGGAGTATCCTGCGGATCGCCGGCATTCACCTGCTCGTCGGGAACATCTTCCTCGTCGCCCTCACCGTTGTTGTTGGGGCGCTGCTCAGGTTGTGCCCCCGCCACTGCTCCCGGCACCGTCTTACGCGTCAGGATTACGCGCTGCACAATGCCTGGGCTATCCGGGCGGCCAATGGCCACAAAATCAAACTTCGATCCAGAGAAAATAGACGACAGGACATCAGCCGCGGGAGCCGGTCCCAGGGAAAGAGCGACACGATCGCCAACGCCCTCCGCACCCTCAAACTCAATTCCTGTCTTGCTTCTGATGGCCGCTATCACACTGCTTAGATTGGAATTAAGGGCCTGCACCGACAGCAGACCATCGCGATAGCTCACCACAGGCGCCACTGCCGGCCCATTTGCCGGCGTTTCCGCAGGACGATTCCCCGGCTGAACTCCCGGCTGCTGCGAAGGCTGCCCAGTTGGCTGGGTTGCGGGCTGCTGAGCTGCATTCTGCTGGCTTGGCTGTTGGACCGTTTGCTGTGGTGCTCCAGTTGGTTGCTGCTGCACGTTCACCGGCGGTTTCAATGGTGATGGCTGACGACCGGGCATGGCAGGCCTGGTCGCCTGTGCTCCGCTGGCTACCACGGAGGCCACAACGATTACCGTCGCACAGATGATGGTGGGAAAACGTGCCATACGCTTTGATTCGAACCGACTGTTTTGCAGCAGAATACCAAATCTGGTTGTTTCTGGAATCTTACTCCTTGTATTGGAAGAACGCGCGTGTACCGCTGCCCTTGCTGAACTATTTTAATTCGTTATCACGCTTTTTCAGATAAATCCGTCCCAGACACCTGTTTGCGAGCAACCACAAAGGCTTGTTCCACTTCTCCTGCACGCCGCCGAAGCGTATATTTACCTATGAGTTACAAGCAGCCAGCTTTTCCCCGATGCATCTGAACAGAGCGGAGAAGCATCTTAAATAATCCGGGGTAGCGCAATTTTATGAAGCAGAATATTTTCAGAATTCTTCGAGTGTTGCTGGTTGTGGCCGCGGCACTCCCAGCGTGGTCCCAGACCTGCCAGGGCCGGCAAGAAATGCCGGCAGACAACCGCACCTCAATGGAAGCAGCAGCTCAGCAGGTGTTCGATCAGGCATCGCGCGGCGACGTCAATACGCTTAAGACCAACGCTGTGCCCTCGTTGCAATCCAACTTCAATGGAATAGCCGCCGCGGTTACCGATAATAAAGACGCATTCGCCGGCGCCAAAGCGCAGCTTCGGACCTCATTCCTGCTCGATACCGGAACAACGGCCAGCCCTGACGGAGCGTATTACTGCGGTGTTTACGGTTCCAGGGGTTCCAGCTCGGGCGCCGCGCAGTTCAGTTTCCCCGGTCTCGATGTCGGCAAAAAATATGCTGTCGTCATTCAGGATTTCATCGGCAACAAGGGCCCTTATGCCCTCACCTCGATTTTCGAGGACCTGGGCGGATGGAAGCTGGCGGGTATGCAGGTGCGTCCTGAGTCGGCCCTGGGCCATGACGGTATCTGGTATCTGAAGCAGGCACGCGACTATAAGACCAAAGGCCAGGCCCACAATGCCTGGTTTTACTACGCGACATCCTGGGAGCTTCTGGCGCCCATTCCAGCCATGAACACTGCCCTGCTCGGCAATATTCTTGAAGAGTCCAATGGCATTCAACCGCGCGACATCCCCGCGGACGGAAAGCCTGTGGCCTACACCGCCAACGGCAAAACCTACACCATCACAGACATGAGCACGTTCAAGACCGACAAGAACTTTGATCTCTCAATCAAGTACTCCGTGCCCAGCACCAGCGATTTCAATGCCACGCAGGCTGATGCCCGCGGCCTGGCGAACGCCATGGTTGCGCAATATCCCGAACTCAAAGATGCCTTCAACAACATCTGGGTGCATGCCGTGGACACCAATGGCGGTGATGTAGTGGGACTGGTGAAACTCAAATAGTGAATTCAAGGCTCTCGAACTGAAGCATCTTCCTGAAGCGCTCTGATTGCGGAGCGCTTCGCTGTTTTTGCCCGACAGAAAATTTCTCGATCCGGGTCCGCCGCGATCCTGGTTGTTCGTCGCGCCACAGCAATCGCCGGCGAACGCGCGATATACTCGGTGGCAATTCAGAAACGGGAGTGATTGAATGTTCCCGCAACTTGCTCAATTCGCCGACATCGGATTTCTTTTACTTCGGTTGATGGTGGGAATCATCTTTGCCGCCAGCGGCCTCGCCCACCTCAAGGATCCGGAAACGCGCAGCAGGAGCATTGGCATGAGCAAGGGCGTTACCGTCTTCCTGGGCGCTGCCGAACTGGCCGGTGCCCTGGGCGTGATCTTCGGCGTTTTCAGCCAGCTTGCCGCCGCGGGGCTGATCTTGTTGATGCTGGGCGCGATCCAGAAAAAGATCATGGTCTGGAAAACCGGATTCTGGGGCAAGCATGGCACTGACGGTTGGCACTACGACCTGATGCTGGTGGTGATGAACCTGGTCATCATCTTCACCAACGGCGGCAGGTTCGTGCTCTGGAAGTAGGACCTGTCGCCACAGCGCTGCAGACGGCTGCTCTTCTATTTTGCCTGGCCCAAAAACTGCCCAATCTTATCGTTGAGAAACTTCAAGTCCACCGGGTTTGGTCCCGCTCCCGCGGTGTGTCCCCACAGAGACGGAATTGGTGTGAGCGTAACCGTTGACATGAAACCTGCCTCATAGCGGGCGTCGCCAACCGGGAAATAAAGGTCAGTTTCGGAGGGCATATAAAGGAACGGCACTTTAATGGAGCGCAACGCCTTCTCAACATCGCCATTGAAGCCCGGGGTGGTGCCTACGTCATGCTTTTCCCATGTGCGGCATTGCAGGATCAGGTTGTTGGCGTCCGCGCCGGGAATAAAATTCGTCCGAAACTCGTGTAACACGCTCTCGAACGTTGTTCCGGCAGGCGCGCCTTCACGCCACAGCTCCTTGCGCCACCACTCCTGGGAAAACAGCCACGCGGTCCAAACGGTGCCAAAAGCCTCCAGGCCTTTTTTGGGCTGCGTGGTGTAATCGCCATTCTGGAAGGCCGCATCCGCTGTGATGGCGGCAATCTGGCCTTCCAGCCGCACCACTCCGTGGCCATAGGTTTTTGCCGTGCCCGATGTCGCCACAATGCGATCGGCAAAATTCGGATAGCTCACGGCCCACTGGAACGCCTGCTGCGCTCCCATGGAGAAGCCAATGAGCGCGCGCAGGTGCGTGATTTTCAGCTCCTCGGTCAGCAACCGGTGCACCGCGTCCACGTTGTCCCGGATGGTAGTGACGGGAAAGCGAGGGCCGTGAAAAGGCTCAGGCGTGTTGCTGGGCGAGGACGAGTGCCCGTTGCCGAACATCTCCGTCGCCACCAGAAACAGCTTGCTCGTATCCAGGGCGCGGCCCGGGCCGATCAGCCACTCGTAGCCGTGGCAGTCGGCCATGTAATGCGAAGGCAGAAGCACCGCGTTGTCTTTGGCCGCGTTCAGGTGGCCATAAGTGCCATAGACCACTTTGGCCTGGGGCAGAGTAACTCCGCTCTCGGTCTTGAAATTGGCGATGACGAACTCATGGATCTCGGGTTGCTCCGGCTTGGCAGCCGCTCCGCTGCCCTGCGACGTGGCGTCACTCCGGGTGTCCTTGCTCTTGCTCGAAGAGTCTTTGGCCTGCGCACCTTGCTGCCCGTTTGAGTTGTTGCTCTGTGCAATCACCGCTTGTGGAATACATCCCAACAAAACCAACAAAGCAAAAATCGGTTGTTTCCGCATAGGCCATCTCCTGAACATGGAATGAAGATTCAATTTCAAACCGAGCAACATGCTACCACCGCAGGACTGCCGCGCTCCCTGACCTGCTCTTCCGCAGCAATGCGGCGCGTTCTATTGTTGAGATTTTGGCGCTTTTGCCATTCCCACAAACTCTCCGGTGATAAGATTTTTTGCTTATGAAACGTCCGCTGGTTCTGATCATTCTCGATGGCTGGGGCTACGCGCCGCCATCGCAGGCCAATGCCATCTCCCTGGCGCGCAAGCCCAACTACGACCGTCTGCTCGCCGAGTATCCCAATACCCTGATACACACCAGCGGGCGCTTCGTCGGGCTGCCGGAAGGGCAGATGGGCAACAGCGAGGTCGGGCACCTCAATATCGGCGCCGGCCGCGTGGTCTATATGGACATCACCAAGATCGATGTCATGATCGAGAAAGGGGACCTCTTCAGCAACCCGGTGCTGCTGGATGCCATGAAAAACGCGCGCAGCGGCGGACGCCAGCTTCACTTCTGCGGCCTGCTCTCAGACGGCGGTGTGCACTCGCACCAGAACCACCTTTACGCTCTTCTGCGCATGGCCCGGCAGAACGGGATCGATCGCACCTATGTGCACTGCTTCATGGACGGCCGCGACACTTTGCCGACGAATGGCGCAGTCTATCTGCAGCAGTTGCAAAAGCAGATGCGCGAAATCGGCGTGGGCAAGATTGCCACCGTCAGCGGACGTTACTACGCGATGGACCGCGACAAGAAATGGGACCGCGAACTGAAGGCATTTGACGCCATGGTTGCAGGCAAGGCCGAGGGCGGCGAGTATGTGGATCCGGTGCAAGGCGCCAGGGATTCCTACAATCGCGAGGTGACCGACGAATTCATCATTCCTTTCGTCTGCGTCAACAAGCAGGGGCAGCCGGTGGCGACGATTCGCGATGACGATACCGTCATCAACTTCAATTTTCGCGCCGACCGCGCGCGCCAAATTACACGCTGCCTGGCGCGCGAAAGCGGGCTCACCGCCCAGGGCGGCCGCGATCTGCCGGACGCGGAAGCGCTTGACGCAGCGATTCCCCGCTCCCGCGTGCCCAGGAACCTGAAGTACATCTGCATGACGCACTATGACAAGCAGTTCACTCTGCCTTACGTGGTCCAGCCTGACTCGCTCAAGAACATTCTGGCCAACGTGATGGCGGAGCACGATCTCCGCAACCTGCGCGTGGCAGAGACCGAAAAATATGCCCACGTCACCTACTTCTTCAACGGCGGGGTGGAAAAGCCGTTTCCCGGCGAGGACCGCGTGCTGGTGCCGTCACAAAAGGTCGCGACCTATGACTTGAAGCCGGAGATGTCTGCCGCCGGCATCGCCGAAGCGGTGATCAAAGCAGC
>DASTPO010000097.1:0-7887 GCA_035762225.1 Candidatus Angelobacter sp. | reverse complement strand
GGACAGGTCGCCGTATGGACGCTGATCGCCGTCGGACTTTTCAACTCCATCATGTTTCCCAGCATCTTTGCCCTGGCCATTGAAGGCCTTGGGCCGCTGACCGGCAAAGCCTCAGGCTTGCTGGTGGCAGCCATCGTGGGCGGAGCGATCATTCCCGAGTTGCAGGGCATATTGTCTGATCACATTGGTATCCATCATGCCTTTATCCTGCCCACGATCTGTTACCTGTACATCATCTTTTATGCGCTTCGCTGCGCAAAAAACCCTGTGCCGCAAGCTGGATCCAGCCTTCCCGCGCTATCATGAGAATGCACGTTTCCGGGCGGCAGACCGCCGGAGGAGAGTGTGATGTATTTTGAGCAGTTTTATCTGGGATGCCTGGCCCACGCTTCCTACATGCTGGGTTCAGAAGGCGAAGCGGCGGTGGTTGATCCGCAACGCGACGTCGATATCTACCTGAAAGCCGCAAAGGAGCGCGGGCTGGCGATCCGCCATATTTTTGAGACCCACCTGCACGCCGATTTTGTCTCCGGACACATGGAATTGGCGGAGCGCACGGGAGCCACCATCCACATCAGCAGGCACGCCGCTGCCACCTTCCCGCATAACGCTCTGCCTGACGGCGCGGAGGTGCGGCTGGGCAAGGTGCGCATCACCGCTGTGGAAACGCCGGGGCACACGCCCGAAGGCATTTGCCTGGTCGTGACCGATGAAGAAAAATCTTCCCGGCCCTGGGCGGTGCTGACCGGTGACACCTTGTTCATCGGCGACGTGGGCAGGCCTGACCTCTCGCCCGAGCATTCGCCGCAGCAACTGGCGGGAATGATGTATGACAGCCTGCACGGCAAGCTGCTGAAGCTGAGTGATGACGTGCTGGTGTATCCGGCGCATGGAGCGGGTTCGCTGTGCGGCCGCAACATGCGCGCCGAGCGGTCCTCAACCATTGGCACCGAGCGGCTCACCAATTACGCGCTGCAGATCAAAGACCGGCAAGAGTTCATCCGCCAGCTGACGGAAAATCTGCCGGCGCGCCCCGAGTATTTCCTGCAGGACGCTCAGATCAACCGCGCTGGAGCGCCCGCGCTCGGCGACTTGAAAGAACTCATGCCGGTTGCGCCCCAGGAACTCAAGCGCCTGCTGGAGCAGGGCGTCTTCGCCCTGGATGTGCGGCCTAATTCGGAGTTTGCCGCGGCGCACGTGCCCGGTTCGGTCAACATTGCCTTGTCAGGACAGTTTGCTTCATGGGCGGCAACCATTCTGGGGCTGGCGGCGCGTCCGGTGCTGATCGCGGATACGCCGGAGCAATATGCCGAAGCGCGCATGCGGCTGGCGCGCGTGGGCATTGAAGATCCGCGCGGCTTCCTGCAAGGCGGCATCGCGGCATGGAAGCAGGCCGGATTTCCCGTAGCTCAGGTGCCGCAAATGTCGGCCCATGAGTTGGAGTCTCGCCTGCGCAGCAACGGCATGCAACTGCTCGATGTGCGCCGTGAAGGTGAATGGCATGCCGGGCATATCCCGCAGGCGGAGTGGTTTCCCCTGGACAACTTCAAGGTCTCCGCGCTGGAGGTTGATCCCGCGGCGCCGCTGGCGGTGCATTGCCAGGGCGGATATCGCAGCATGATTGCGTGCAGCCTGCTGCAGCGCGCCGGGGTGGAGAACGTGATCAATGTCACGGGCGGCTTTGATGCATGGCGCAATGCCGGCCTTCCGGTGGCGGGATAGCCCGTCACCGGGCCGCTCCAGTAACCATTGCCGGATTTGCCCGTCCAAATACGTCAGGCAATTCGACCGCTTCCTGTAAACTATCGCAGTCCAAATAAGAGGCAAATCCATGCGCTTCAGCCATAGTCTTGTCGTCATTTTTCTTCTTTCGATTTCTGGAATTGCAAGCCGCGCGCAAGATGCGCAAAAGCCGGCGGAGAAGCCGGGGATCGCCAACCCGGTGGCCGTGATCGACGATAAGCCGATCGCTGCCCTGCCCTACACGCCCAGCCTTGATGTCCCCTCAATGGACAAGTCAGTCGATCCCTGCGTGGATTTTTATGCCTATTCCTGCGGCGGCTGGATGAAGGCCAATCCCATCCCCGCGGACCAGGCGGCCTGGAGCGTGTACGGCAAAATGCACAACGATAATCAGCGCTTCCTGTGGGGCATCCTCGATGATCTTTCCAAAAAGACCGGGGGCCGGACGCCGAACCAGCAGAAGCTGGGCGACTATTTCGCCGCCTGCATGGATGAGGCTACCGTGGAAAAACTGGGCGTCACGCCGCTGAAGGCGTCCCTGGATGGGCTTGCCGCGTTGAAATCGAAAAAAGACCTGGCAGCCTTTCTCGCCGGCAAGCACATCTCCACCGCCAGCAGCGGCCTGCTCTTCAATTTCGGTTCGGATCAGGACCTGTCTGATTCCTCCCAGGTGATTGGCTTTGCCGTGGATGGCGGGCTGGGCCTGCCCGATCGCGACTACTACACCAAAACGGACGCAAAATCGGAAGAGATCCGGCAGAAGTACCTGGCGCACGTGGAAAAGATGCTGCAACTGCTGGGTGACTCGCCCGCCAAAGCCAAACAGGAAGCCGCGACCATCATGCGGATTGAGACCGCGCTGGCCAGGGCCTCGCTCACGCAGGTGGAGCAGAGAGACCCTCACAATTTATTCCACAAAATGGACCGCAAGCAGCTCCAGGCGCTGACCCCCAGCTTTGACTGGGACACGTATCTCAAGGGCATCGGCGTTCCCGGCATCAACAGCTTCAACGTGACCCAGCCCAAATTTTATGAAGAAATGGAACGCCAGCTGAAAAGCAACAGCCTGGATGACCTGAAGACTTACCTGCGCTGGCATTTGACCAGCGCTGACGCGCCGTATCTAGCGTCAAAGTTCGTGCGCCAGAACTTTGACTTCTACTCGCATACCCTGCGCGGCGTGGAGCAGATGCCTCCGCGCTGGAAGCGCTGCGTGCGCCTGGTGGATGGCCAGCTGGGCGAAGCGCTCGGCCAGGAGTTCGTCAACCGCACCTTCACCCAGGACACCAAGCAGAGCACGGTCGAGATGACCCGCCTGATCGAGCAGGCCATGGAAGATGACATCAAGCAGCTCACCTGGATGGGCCCGGAGACCAAAAAGCAGGCGCTCGAAAAACTGCACGCGGTGGTCAACAAGGTCGGCTACCCTGACCGCTGGCGCGATTACTCGTCGGTGGAGATACGCCGCAATGATTTTCTCGGCAACGTGCATAGCGCCACCACGTTTGAAGCGCGCCGGCAGCTGGCAAAGATCGGCAAGCCGCTGGACCGCGGTGAATGGCAGATGACACCGCCGACCGTGGACGCTTATTACAATCCGCAGATGAATGACATCAACTTCCCTGCGGGCGTGCTGCAGCCGCCGCTGTACGACCCCAAGCTTGACGACGCGCCCAATTACGGCAACACCGGTGGCACCATCGGCCACGAGTTGACGCACGGCTTTGACGATGAAGGCCGCCAGTTTGACGCCAAGGGCAACCTGCGCGACTGGTGGACCAAGCAAGACGGCGCCGAGTTTGAAAAACGCGCGCAATGCGTGGTGGACCAGTATGGACAATACATCGTGGTGGACGATATCAAGCTGAACAGCAAGCTTACCGAAGGCGAGGACGTGGCCGACCTTGGCGGGCTGGTGCTCGCCTACATCGCATGGAAAAACGCCACCAAGGACAAAAAACTGGAAGACCGCGACGGCTTCACTCCTGACCAGCGCTTTTTTATCGGCTTCGCCCAGTGGGACTGCAACAACGAGCGGCCGGAAAACCTTCGCGCCAACGCGATTACCAATCCGCACTCGCCGGGCAAGGACCGCATCAACGGCGTGGTGATCAACATGCCGGAATTTCAACAGGCCTTCAGCTGTAAGGCGGGGCAGCCCATGGTGCGCGCGGACCGCTGCCGCGTGTGGTAGCGCAGCCGCAAACCCGTCCCAGCCGCCTGCTGGAAATCTGCCTTGATTCGGTGGAGTCCGCCGTGGCCGCCGAGCGCGGCGGCGCAGACCGGGTTGAACTCTGCGCCGGACTTCCTGAAGGCGGCACCACGCCCAGCGCCGGCATGATTGCCGCGGTGCGCAAGCATATCTCCATCGGACTGCAGGTCATGGTGCGCCCGCGCGGCGGTGACTTCTGCTATTCCGATATCGAGTTCAGCATCATGCAGCGCGATATCCTCATCGCCAAACAGCTGGGCGCCGGCGGCGTGGTCTTCGGCCTGCTCACGCTCGATGGCCGCATTGACCGTCCTCGCATGCAGCAGCTCATCGAACTCGCCCGCCCGCTGAAAGTCACCTGCCATCGCGCCTTTGATATGGCGCAGGACCTGACTCAGGCGCTGGACGACCTGATCTCGCTGGGTGTTGACCGCGTGCTTACCTCCGGCGGCCAGAAAAGCGCCATTGATGCCATGCCCACGCTGAAGCAGATTGTGCAGAAAGCCACCGGAAATTCGGCCTCATCGCGAACGCCGGCTTGCGGCATCTCGGTAATGGTCTGCGGAGAAATTTCCACCACCAACATCAAGGCCGTGGTCAATTACACCGGAGTGGCTGAGGTGCACGCAGCTCCGTGGGAATCCGTGGCCAGCGCCATGCGCTTCAAGAATTCCCGCATCGCCATGGGCGCTCTCACCGGCGCGGAATACCAGCGTACCGTGGTCTCTGAGCCCAGCGTGCGCGAGCTGCGGGCAGCGCTCGATAGCGTGTAGCCGCCCTATTGCGATACGGTGACTTTTGCCGGATGCAGCTCCCAGATGCTTCCAACCAGGCTGCTGCCGCGGCCGGAATGCGGCTCATCCAGGAACGCCAGGCCCAGCACGTCCACCGCCACGGGTTGCGCGACCTCGGCGCTGGTAAAGAGCGTGCCCAGCGTGAAACCGTGGACCTCCATCTGGGTCTGGAAATCCTGCCTCGCCGGACAGTACTCTGAATCGCCCGGGGTCTCCACAATCACCCGCGGCGCGTTCTTGTCGGCCGAATCGGAAATCTCCATATGAATGTCGCAGTCAGACTGCACTTCATAGGTGAGCTGCACAAACGCGTGCGCAATGTGGAACATCTTCAGCTCGCGTCCGCTGCGCGGCGTGTCCGTGGTTGGCACCGGCGTTTGCGGCCACGTAAGCATGGTCGCCACGGTGATGTCCTGCGCCGCCAGGTTCGGCAGCGGCACATGTTTTTCAGTGTGGCGGAAATCTTCTGAGTCCGGCGCCGTCGGCGTGCAGTTGCAGACGTCCAGCGGCTTCACCACGCCCAGGTCGCCTCCGCAGGAAAGGATCAGGCAGGCCAGGACTAACCACAGCACCTTTACCAAAACACTCTTACCGCGCATGGAATGCTTGGATGCTGTTCGCCCCATCCGGGAAAGCCGGCCACTCTGCTGTATAATTTGCCCATGAAAACCCCATATTTTCAGCGTATTCACCGCTTTCTGTCGGTTGTGATGATCTTTGTTTTCCTCGTCCCGCAGAGCTGGGCCACGTGCGGGGGCGGTGGTGGCGGAGGTATGGGCGGCATGGGCGGCGGCATGGCCAGCGAGCAGACTTACCAGGTGCCCTGGAAGCTGATCAAGCCGGAAGACCCCGCGCCCAAAGAAGGCCTGGCGTTCTACTGGTTCCCCTCAAGCGTGCAGGAATTCCAGAAGTCCAGCCTGCGCGAGTCGCGCACGCTCTCGCTCTACGCGCAGCAGTGCGTCACGCTCGGCGTGGTGGACGCGGGCACACCGATCGGCCAGAAATACGTCCCCGACGGCAAGCTGCCCGTGGCGGTGCTGGTGCAGCCCGATGGCTCGGTGGTGAACAAGGTGGAGAACAAGAACGGGAAGCTCAGCGTGGGTGACCTGGAAAAGCTTCTTGAAAGCGAAATGAAGAAGCGCGAATCGGCCATCAAGGAAAAGATGGAGGACGCCAAGTCCAAAGCCAAGGCGGGCGACAGCAAGACGGCCATCGCCGAGCTGCGCGAGGTGGCACAGCAGAAATGCATGTTCCCCAGCAAAGCCAAGGACGCCGTGAAAGAGCTCAAGAAGCTCGGCGTCACCGACCTGAATGCTGAGGCAATGCCTGACGGCCCGAACTTTGATCCCGCGGTGAGCGCTAGGATCCAGAAGATCATGTCCGCGGGCCTCAAGGCGGAGAACAACGCAAAGTACACCGAGGCGCAGAAGTTCTATACCGCCGCGCACAACCTTGATCCCAATGACGCCACCCCGCTGCGCTACCTGGGAGAACTCTATCGCCATCACACCGGCGAGTGGGACAAGGCGCGGGCCACCTTCAACCAGATCCTGGGCATGCCGGCTGACCCGCTCTCACGCGCCGTGGCGCTGCACGGCTTGGGCAAGATGACGATCCATGAAGGCGATTTCAAAAAAGGCCTTTCCCTGATGGAAGCGTCCACCCGCGAATTCCCGCTGGCGCTCGCCTACCGCAACCTCGCCGTCTACTGGAACTCTGAAGGCGACAAGGCCAAAGCCGATCATTACACTCGCGAAGCCCTGGCGCTCGATCCGCAGGAGCCGTTTAACCTGATCTTTGCCGCGGCTTTCATGGCCGGCAACGGACACGGCGATGAAGCTTTGAAGATCGCCAAAGACAACGAGGCCATCCTTTGCGCCTCATACAATCTGGCCGCCATCTACGCGCAGCTGGGCCAGAAGGACAAAGCCCTGGCGCTGCTCAAGCGGCATTTCTTCGAGTATGAGCGCTACCAGTCCGTGCGCAGCAAGGAGATGATGGAAGCCCGCGTGGATGCGGTGTTTGCCTCGCTCTATCAGGACCCGCAATTTGTGGCGCTGACCAGCGGCGCCGACGGAAGGCTTCCTCTGCCCATGGGCAGCAAGGCCGGAGGCAACTGAGAGCTCAAAAGCAAACAGCATTCGCTTTCGCAGCAACTTACTGGCATCTGGGCACGGATAACGTCCGTGCCCTTCTTTCTTCCGCCCGCTTTAACTAATGAGTACAACCATACTGGGCTGGTTCCGTTTTGGGAATCGCAACAAAACCCAAAGTAATGTAGTGGAAGATGCAGGTGTTTGCTAGAGTAAGTTCATCGCCCCCCCGATAGAAAGCTTATGAAACCCCTCACCGTTCTTGTGGTCGATGATGATTTGCTCTCGCGCATGGTGCTCCAGCGTTCGGTGGTTCAGTGGGGCTACCATGCTGTTACGGCCGTAGATGGCGAAGCCGCGTGCGAGGTGCTGCAGAACCGGGAGATTGACATCTGCCTGATGGACTGGAACATGCCAAAGATGAGCGGCGTGGAAGTTTGCCGCTGGCTTCGCACCCGCAGTGGGCAACAGCCTTATGTGGTCCTGATCACCACCAACGACCAGCCTGAGCACACCCAGGAAGGCTATGAAGCCGGCGCGGACGATTATCTGACCAAGCCCTGTGACATGAAGTACCTGCGCCGCCGCCTGGCCACGGTCGCGGAGAAACTGCAAAATCTGGCCTACCCACAGAGCGAGACCCCGCAGGAGTCAGTGGCCGGCATGAACCCGCTGGATATTTATCTTTCTGACCTGCGCCTGATGAGAGGCAAATCTTAGCGGGTTGCCCGCGCAGATTCGCAGAGCGGAAGATGCTCACGGCAACGCGCTGGTACGATCTTTCTCCAGAATCACACTAGCTTCCTGCCCCATGCGCCTGGCAATCTCAACGCAGGCCGCTACGGTGGCTTCGTCCGTCTGCTGCGTGCGCGCAATCTCCCGCAGCTTCAATCCGTCCTGGTCCGTGCTGAAGCGCATGCCGAGAATCTTGCCGCCGCGATAGGTGACTGAGGCCAGCTCCGCCACGCTGAGAGTCGCTGTGGTGGCAACCAGCATGGTGCCGGGCTTTGAAATCTTGTCGAGCAGCGTGAAGATTTCCAGCTTC
>DASTPO010000096.1:0-2423 GCA_035762225.1 Candidatus Angelobacter sp. | reverse complement strand
CAACAACCAGTTCCTTGGCAAACAGGTCGGATATGAGCCCATGGCGTGGCGCGCGGTCGTGGAGAACCTTCTGGATATCATGGCGGGTTACCACGCCCAGCAGACGCTGTCCGCCGTCAATGACGGGATAGACCCGCTGGCCGCGCGGATTGTTGTTATGGGCCAAAACGCTTTCCAACTCGGCCACTGTGGTCTCAGCGGGAAAGGCGGTTATGTTGGTCCGCATTACGTCTTCCACCGCCAGAGCTTCCAGAGGATCGACGACATACTCGCGGGAAAGGTGATGCCCGCGGCGGCTGATTTTTTCCGTCAGAATCGACCGGGACATGGTCAGCACGGTAAAAGCGTGAGCACTGACGCAGGCAATCAGTAATGGCAGGATCGAATGATAATCGCCGGTCAGTTCAAAAGCGAAAATGACGCCGGTAAGGGGCGAACGCATGGTTCCTGCAAGCATTGCCCCCATGCTGATCAGGGGCCAGAAGCCCATTCCCTGATGTGGCAGGAAAAGCGCATCCACCGCACCCAGAGCTCCACCCATCATGAGCAACGGAGCCAGCACGCCGCCGGACGTTCCCGACCCCAGGGAAATTCCCCAGATGAGGCACTTCACCACCAGCACGCCCACAATCAGCCGGATGGGTGCGTCGCCCTGCAAAAGCTGCTCGATCACGTCATAGCCAACGCCCAGGGCGCGGGGAAAGATCAATCCGCCAATACCTACAGCGATGCTGCCAATGGCGGGCCACCACATCCAGTGGATCTTCTTGAGGTGCGCAAAAGCGTCTTCGACGGCATATACCAGCTGCGTCAGCAGGGCGGAGAGCCCGCCGCTTAACAGGCCCGCGAGCAGACAGCCAAAAAGAATTACCGGACTGAAGACGGCGTCGTGCAAAGGCACGGGAAATACCGGCCCTGCTCCCAGCAGATGGACACGCGCCGCCTCGGCCGCGACGCTCGCTAGCGCGACAGGAATAAAGCTCCGCGGCTTCCATTCGAAGAGCAGCAGCTCAATGGCCAGCAGGATGGAGGCAAAAGGCGCGGCAAACGTGGCTGACATGCCGGCCGCGGCGCCGGCCACCAGCAATGTCTTTCGCTCAGCCGTAGTCAGATGAAAGAACTGCGCTATCAGTGAACCGAAAGCGCCGCCCGTCATGATGATCGGCCCTTCAGCGCCAAACGGCCCGCCGGAGCCGATGGCGATGGCGGCAGAAACCGGCTTTAGGACCGCAAGCTTCGGCTCGACCTTGGCGCCGCGCAGCAGAATCGCTTCAATCGCTTCCGGAATGCCGTGCCCGCGGATCTTGTCCGAACCATAACGGGCGATAACACCGACAATCAATCCGCCGATGATCGGCACTGCCACAATCCACCCGCCCAGATGGGCATTCCCCGGAGACGCGGGCGCAAGGCTGAAGCGGTGAAAGAAGAATACGTTGGTAAAAAAGCTGATGAGCCTGAGGAGGACTACCGCGACATACGCCGCAGCGACGCCGATAATCAGCGCCAGCCCTGCAATGGGCAGGACCCGCCATGTTGTTGTGAAATCCCCGAGAGTTTCTACCGGACGAGCAAGGTGTTGCGCGTTAAGGCGCGGTGTTCCGCTTATGGGTTCGTTCATGAAACTGGTTTCTTTGTTCCTCCTCTTGCATGCCGTGAACTCGCCGCGCCATTCTTGGTCGAGCGGCCTTCTTCCGTAAGCCGCAAGACGCTTTCAATCATGGTGGGCCCCATCTCGCGCAGCTCCTGCCGTGCAGCAGCGCCGAGCTTGCGCAAAAGAGCTTCACCATCAGGGGTGATGGAGAGCGCCACCTGGCGCCGGTCTTCCCCGTTGCGCGTACGGCGCAGGAGCTTATGCTCCTCACACCGGTCCACCAGCTCCACCATGCTGTTGTGATTCAGTTGCATTCTCTCAGCGAGGTGACTAATGGTGGGAGCGTAATCCCGGGGCAGGCCTTTGAGGGCCAGCACCAGTTGATACTGCTGGGGATTCACACCCATGGCGCGGGTGGCTTCCTCCATGTGGCGTTGAAAGCGACGCAGCTGATAGCGAAATTCCGCCAGAGCCAGGTATTCAGGATCGGTTAAAGGCCGCAAATTTTTTTCCTTTGACATTTTATATCGTTTCGCGACATAATGTGCAGCATTCTGCTAGATTCGAGCCTGGGCCTTTCCTATTGACGCCAAGTCGGTGGAAAGGCCCTTTTTTCTTCTACTTATGCCATCTGGGTATATTGTAAATAAATGTAAACATATGTAAATATCCGATAAGTGCAGGCCCGTCACCCTAAATCATCGGCCTGCGTCGACCCGGCTTAAGTCTTTCCGTGCCAGACTCCTGCCCGTGACAGCTTCCGCAAAAACGCAAAAAACGCCCGTTCTCGAATTGTGATGCCGTTTCACTCCCGTTTAGAATCACCAGT
>DASTPO010000095.1:0-8692 GCA_035762225.1 Candidatus Angelobacter sp. | reverse complement strand
GTTTTTCGACGTGATGGGACTTCATCCCGTGCTGGGACGCCTGATTGGACCGCAAGATGACGGTCCGAACGCCGCCGGCGTCGTGGTCCTCACGTATCGTTACTGGAACACCACCCTCAATCGCGATCGCAGCGTCATCGGGAAGCAAATCCGCCTGGGCAGCATTGGCGACCGGACAGCGACCATCATCGGCGTGCTTGAACCCTGCGTGCCGTATCCGCAGGACACGGAGATCATCGGCAACGTGGTGATCAGCCCGCATCATCTTTCCGCCACCATGGTGACCGGACGCGTACATCGCATGACCGAGGTATTCGGGAGGCTGGGCCCCGGAGCCACGATTGAACAGGCGCGAGCGGAATTGCGCACGGCCTACTCGGCCATGACGCAGAAGTATCCTGAAGCCTATTCGAAACAGGCGAACTTCCAGATTTCGGTCACTCCATTTCGCGATGAAGTCACGTCCGGCGCCCGCACCATCCTGCTGGTGCTGCTGGCGGCGTCGGGGCTGCTGTTTATCATCGCCTGCAGCAATGTCGCCAACCTGATTCTGGCGCGGACCGTCCGCCGTCAAAGTGAACTTGCAATCCGCACCGCGCTGGGCGCGAGCCGGAGCGCATTGCGCCGGATGCTGCTGGCCGAAGGACTGATCGTCTGCGGAATTGGAGCCACGCTGGGCGTCATCAGCGCGCAACCGCTGGTCACAATTCTGGCGCGCTATGCCGCCCGCTTCTCAGTGCGCGCCCTGGACCTGACCGTGGACACCAGCATGTTGTGGGTGGGAGCGGGACTGGCCATCATCGCCTCCGTGGTTCTGGCGTTCGTGCCGCATCTGCCCTCAGGGGATAGCGCTCAGGGGCTGAGCTTGGCCACCGGCGGCTCACGCATGACCGGCAGTACAACCCGCCGCCAGCGTATCTTCGCGGTGACGCAGATCGCCCTGTCTTTCGTGCTGCTCACCGGAGCCAGCAGCCTGATTACAACATTGATGGCCCTGCGCCGCGCGCAGACCGGCCTGGACACGGAGCATGTTCTCTCCATCAGTGTCCCCGCGATGTCCAATGGAAAAACTCCGGAACAGATCGTTGAGTTCTACAAAGAATCCATGCGGCGTATCGACGCCCTTCCCGGCGTCACCTCGACCGCCTTTGGCAACGTCATTCCCTGGCGCGACGGCCAGAGCTTCGGCCTGCAGTTCGCCGGAGACGGACATCCCCATGAGGCCGGCAAAGACGATCCACGCGCCCGCTGGCGGACCATCTCGCCGGGGTTCTTCGCCGCCCTTGGCGTTCCCATTCTTGCGGGACGCGATTTCGATGCCCGTGATACGAAAAGCTCAGAGCCGGTCGTCGTGGTGAGCCAGTCGCTGGCGCAAAGCATGTATCCCCAGGGCGATGCCGTGGGCCACCATATCTACTGGTCAGACCCGGTGCTGGAATTTATTTCTGGAGACGGCCCGGAAAAGATCCGCGTCAAAGGGCCGCACCGGATCATTGGAGTGGTTGCGGATATTGACGACGAGCACATCGTTCCCCGGCCAACCGTCACCATCTATAACACGTTTGAAGACGGCCCCATGTTTGGCGGCGACCTTTTCATCCACACCAACCAGGACCCTTACGCTCTGGTTACTCCCGCCACGCACATCATCCGCGAGCTCTCCACCGATCAGCCGGTTGAGAACCCGTCAACGCTGAAAGACGTCCGCACCGAAGTGCTGACCCCGGACCGTCTGAACTCTGTGGTGTTTGGCGTATTCGCCGCGGTGGCTCTGGCGATCGCCGTTATCGGAGTGGCCGGCGTTCTGGCATTCTCGGTCAGCGCGCGCACACGGGAGTTCGGCATCCGGCTGGCGCTGGGATCGCAACCGCAGCAACTCCTGCGAGGTGTGATCGCACAAGGCGCGCTCATGGCCATCCTGGGTGTCCTCGCCGGAGGTGCGCTGGGGTTTGCCCTGGCGCGGATAGGAGCCAGATTCTTTGGCGATCTCAAGATGCCCGGCGTTTTGCCGGTTGTGGCCTCGGCCCTGATCCTGCTGATCGTTGCCATCGTCGCCTCTATGCTGCCGGCGGTGCGCGCCTCACGGGTAGATGTGACGCAGGCGCTGCGGTCGGAGTAGATCGTTATGGCCTTGGGTCCCCGCCAGATGCGGGTTTCGTCTGGTGGGGTGGAACGCCGGGGTCACCTTTGTGCACTCTACGTACCCTTAACCTGGCTGCCGGCTTGAGGCCAAGCGCCAATCAAGCAAGGATTTGAGGCGGCATCGGACATTAGTCCTGTGAAAGGCGCATGTCGCCATCGCAGTGACCTTTCGAACTCTTCCTGCTTAGCAGAAAATGAACAACTTAGGATCTGATTTTCTAAAAGACGACTGGAAGGGTGAGTCCGTAACCGAGTAAATGAAAAGAAGTAATTCTGGCGGAGAGGGGGGGATTCGAACCCCCGATAGAAGTGTTAGCCCCTATAACGGTTTAGCAAACCGCCGCCTTCAGCCACTCGGCCACCTCTCCGCAAAAAACAGGTTGGAAAAGAACGAATAACTCGTGCTCCCGCGCCTTTGAGAGCTCCCTCGCGCTGCGCACTCGGGATTTCGCCTGACGGCTCCCGCTTCGCTTGCGCTCCGGCTCACGCCGTCAAAGCGGCCCAACTTCAGCCACTCGGCCACGTCTCCGGCATATATTGCGGCTGGAAGTATTGTACCAGCGCGCTCGAGATTTGCAGAATTGCCGGCGGAAAGCCGGCAAAGGGCACGACAAGCCCCACAGAATCCCCGGCGGATGTTCCGGCGGTTGAACTCGCAAAGCTTTT
Organism: Candidatus Angelobacter sp.; assembly: GCA_035762225.1. Classification (GTDB taxonomy): domain Bacteria; phylum Acidobacteriota; class Terriglobia; order Terriglobales; family Acidobacteriaceae; genus Angelobacter. The sequence continues at coordinate 5,884 of DASTPO010000095.1, read as the reverse complement.
GTGGGCCGAACGCGGCGCGGCGGCTGAACTCGTCGAGCTCTTGCCGGCAGAACCGAAGCGGCAGTTGATCGCAGAGTTTTTGCCGGCAGAACCCGGGGTGGCGCTTGAACTCGTCGAGCGTTCTCCAGGCAGAACGCGAAGCGGCGTCTTCTCGGCTTCCTTTATCCCACCGGAGCCGATATGGCGGAGCGGATTTGCTGTCCCAGATCAGCCAGGCTGTAGGGTTTTTTCAGGATAACAGCGGTGTGCCCTGGGGCAAAATTCTCCGCGCCACGATCGGCGTATCCAGAGACGTAGATCACGCGCAGGCCGGGACGCATCGCCAGCGCCGACTTTACCAGCTCGGTCCCGGAAATTCCCGGCATGATGATGTCGGTGAGCAGAATGTCGATAGGCTCGTCGTGCGCGCGCAAAATCTCCAGCGCATTGAGCCCGTTCTTGGCGGTGAGGATGCGATATCCGCGGGAGCGAAGATACTCGCCTGTGATCTCCCGCAGTGCCTCTTCGTCTTCAACCAGCAGGATGGTCTCCGATCCGCCGGCAACGATGGGCACATGCTTGGGGGCGGCATTTTCCACGGACGTGGTCATGGCCGGGAAATAGATGCTGAACGTGGTGCCCTTGCCCACGGTACTCTCCACCAGAATATGGCCTCCGCTATCCTTGACAATGCCATGGACGGTGGCCAGGCCCAGTCCGGTGCCTTTATCGCGTTCTTTGGTGGTGAAGAAAGGCTCGAAGATATGCGCTTGAATATCGGCAGGCATGCCGGTCCCGGTGTCGCTGACGGTGAGCATCACATAGGACCCCGGCGCCAGTTCGTGACCGGGCCGCTCAATCAATGGCGCGTTGGCATAGACCTCAGAGGTGGATATCAAAAGCTTGCCTCCATGAGGCATTGCATCGCGTGCATTCACCGCTAGATTGAGAATGATCTGCTCAATCTGGGAACGATCGGCGGAAATACGCTTCAGGTTCTGTCCCAGCTTGAACTCGATCTGAATGTCCTCGCCCAGCAGCCGCGGCAGCATCTTGCGCAGGTCGCGCAGCACGGTGTTGCAGTCAATCTGGATTCGCTCCACCACCTGCTTACGGCTGAAGGCCATCAACTGCTGCACCACGGCGGCGGCAATGGACGTGGCGTCATCGATCTGTTTGATATACGCGCTGACCTTTTCCGGCTCACCCTTGTGGTAATTCAACAATTCGGCGCAGCCGCGGATAATCATCAGGAGATTGTTGAAATCGTGGGCCACGCCGCCGGCCAGGCGACCAATGGCTTCCATCTTTTGCGCCTGCTGGAATTGTTGCTCCATAAGGCGCTGTTCGGTTACGTCCTGGGCAAAAGCCTCGTAAACTGCCGGACTCCCGCTCTGCGGTTCAAGCAGCCGCCCTACGAGACGGACCGTGATGACGCTTCCATCCTTGCAGCGCCACTTGGTTTCAGCGCCAGGCAGTGGACCACCCGCGTTTACTCGCTTGAGTATTTCGTGCCGGTCATGGGCATTGACGTAGATGTCCCTCTCCATATTCAGCGAGAGCACTTCAGCTTGCGACCGATAGCCCAGCATTTTTGCCATGGAGGCATTGGCCATCAGGATATTGCCATGAAGATCGGCGCGGAAAATGCCGTACGGCGAGCCTTCCACGATCGACACTAACTGTTTTTCAGACTGCCGGAGCTCTCTTTCCGTCTGGTCGCGCTGCTGGCGCAGTTCGGATTCCGAAACCGCGTGGGCGATCGCGAAAGGCAGCCGCTCGAGTTTGTCTTTCAGCAGATAATCGCTGGCCCCTTCGCGAATGCATTCGACGGCCAGTTCGTCACCCAGTGTGCCCGTAACCAGAATGAAAGGGACTTTTGACCCTGAAGCCCGCAGCCAGCGCACCGCATCCAGGCCGGTCCAGTCCGGCAGGTGAAAATCACCCAGCACCAGGTCATAAGGATTGGAGGCGATTGCGCGCTTGAACGGCTCGGAGCTCTCCACATTCTTGAGCGTAAATTTCAGGCCGGAAAGTTCAAGCTTGCGAATACAGAGTTCCGCATCCAGAGGATCGTCTTCAAGCAAGAGTATTCGAATGGGGTTCTCAGAGGGTCGAGGCTGAAGCATGGCATTCAAAGGTACTCGTTTTACATCTTGAATCTAGAATAGCGTTAATCGCGAATTGCACATTTTAAAATAATTCCAAGATTTTTCCACTCGGATGGATAGCGCAGAGTAGATTTTTCGCCAGTCTTTACCATTAGAAATAACTAATGTTGATGGCCCTATTCGCATAGTTACTGACTCACATGCTAAAGCTTGGTTAGCAGTTGGGCTTCAGGTGTAGAAGAAATATTCAACGATTTCTTATTTATGAAATTTCGACAGGAGCTATCTGGATTGCGAAGAGATCAGCAGCCGGTAGCTTTCGCTTGCCGCATATCACAGAAGGAGAATCCGTCTCGCTCCACTCTATCTCCCGTTACTATCGGCAGTTCTTTTTGGAACATTGGGCCGGCGTAGGCAAAAGTATGGAACTCACCATTCTCGCCGCAGGGATCGACCGCGGGAGGCAGCTCACCAAGTAGCTGCAGGTCATATTCGCGGCCGACAAAAGATGAATCCAGCTTGCGCGGGTCCACACAGACCAGCCTCGCCTTGAGGCCGGCTTCGATCATGCCGTGCGCCAGTTTGTCCGTGGCTCTCCCCCAGATGGGAAAAATTGGTTCCAGCCCGGTGCCTTGGAGCTGCTTCTCGCGATAAGTACGAATGTCCTGCAAAAACAAATCGCCGAAGGCGATGGCGCTGAAACCATCCTCTGCCGCCTGATCGCAGGCGCCGAGCCATGCGGCCTCGTAGTCCTGGTTGGAACAGGGCCAGGGAAGGGGCACAGTAATCAGGGGAAGGCCGGCGGATTCGGCCTGCATCGCCACCAGTTCCCTTCGCGTACTGTGCATGGCGACCCGATCAAACGTGGAATTGATGGTGGTCAGCAGACCGCCGACGTCGTATTCGCCCTGCTGGCGGAGCACGTGCAGCGCCCACGCGCTATCCTTGCCGCTGCTCCAGGAGAGCAAGACTTTTTTCATAGCGATAACGCTACCACACCGGCAGGCGGCCTGGTGGGCAGAGTCCATTTCCGCCCAATCAGCGACAAACGCCCATCTTTCATAGGGTTGCTGGGGCCGCCATGTTAAATTTAAAAGCGAAATGTCTGCGCCAAATTCAAGGTTTTTACGCGCCTGCCGCTGCGAGCCGGTGGACGTGACGCCAATCTGGCTCATGCGCCAGGCCGGCCGCTACATGGCCGAATACCGCGCCGTACGCAAACACCATTCGATCCTGGAGATATGCAAAACTCCGGAAATCGCGGCGGAAGTCACCATCACCGCCGCCGAGAAGCTGGATGTGGATGCGGCCATTATTTTTGCCGATCTCCTGCTGCCGCTGGAAGTAATGGGCATGCCATTCCGTTTTGAAGCCGGAGAAGGGCCGGTGATTGAGCGCCCGTTGCGCGCGCAAAAAGATATTGACCTGCTGGTCACCAACCGGAGCGCGGAGCTTGGTTATGTTTCAGAATCGGTCCGGCGGGTGGTAAAGCACTTTGGCAGCAAGCTGCCGGTCATCGGCTTCTGCGGCGCACCGTTCACCCTGGCCAGCTACATGATTGAGGGCGGCGGCTCACGCAATTACGTTCACACCAAAAAGATGATGTACACCGAACCGGCGGCCTGGCAGATGCTGATGCGCAAGCTGGTTGAGGTGCTGGCCGCGTATGCCGCGGAGCAGGTTTCCGCCGGAGCTGACGCCCTGCAAATCTTCGATAGCTGGGTGGGCTGCCTGAGCGTGGAAGATTACCGGCAGTATGTTCTGCCGCATTCGACGGAGCTGGTGCAGCGCCTGAAGAAGACCGGTGTTCCGATCATTTACTTTGGCACCGATTCCGCCACACTGTTGCCGTCAATGAAAGAGACCGGCGCCCAGGTGATTGGCGTGGACTGGCGGTTCCCGCTGGATCAGGCGTGGAAAAGCCTGGACTTTGAAGGCGCCGTCCAGGGTAATCTTGATCCCGTTCTTTTGTTCGGCGGGCAAAAACAATTGCGGGAGCGGACGGATGCGGTCATGCGCCAGGCCGGTGGGCGTCCAGGACATATTTTTAACCTGGGACATGGCATCCTGCCGGAAACGCCGGTAGAAAATGTTCGCGCGCTGGTGAATTTTGTTAGAGAATTAAGCCCACGATATTCCCCCAGTGGAGCGGACCGATGAGCGGTCAAAAGCCCGCGATACTCCTGCTTGCTCATGGCAGCCCTGATTCTCCCGCCGACGTGCCCGAGTTCATGAGACACCTTACCGGCGGACGGCCCGTCTCCGACGCGGTCATGCAGGAGGTCACGCATCGGTACTCGCTTATCGGCAAATCTCCGCTCACAGAAATCACCATGCAGCAGGCGGAAGGGCTGCGCAACAAGCTGGGGCTGCCGGTTTATGTGGGCATGCGCAACTGGAAGCCCTTTATCGCCGACGCGGTGCGAGAGATGACGGCCCAGGGCACGGACCAGGTTGCGGCCATCTGCCTGGCGCCTCAAAACTCCTCCACCAGCGTGGGACTCTACCGCAAGGCGCTTTTAACCGAGCTGCCGCCGGCGACGCCGGTACACTTCCTTGAATCATGGCATGACAATCCGCTGCTGGTGCAGGCATTCGCGGAGCATCTGGAACCGGTATGGCGGGAGGCCAGCAGCGAAGTCGGCGCGCCCGTGCCAGTCATCTTTACCGCGCACAGCGTTCCCATGCGCACCATCCAAACCGGAGATCCTTATGAAAAACAGACCAAGGAAACGGCGCGCCTGGTAGGCGCCAGAATTTCCGGGCTGGGGACTGAGTTGCAGCGCTTTGCCTTTCAGAGCCAGGGGATGTCCGGCGGCCCATGGCTTGGCCCGACGGTGGAGAGCGCATTGCTCGAGATCGGACGGCAGGGGCACAAAGGCGTGGTGATCGCGCCGATCGGGTTCGTGTGTGATCACGTTGAAGTTCTCTATGACGTTGACATGGTTTTCCGCCAGTTTGCGGCCGATCAAGGGCTCAGGATGTGGCGGCCGCAATCTCTGAACACGTCGCCTACGTTTATCGCGGCGCTGGCCAAACTTGCGTCCACTGAACTGGCGCGTGCCGCCGGCATTATTTCCATTGCATGAAGAGAATTGCCATTATCGGCGGCGGCATCGCCGGACTGAGCGCGGCTTTCTACCTGGAGCAGGCACGGCAGCGCGGCGCACGGCTGCAATGGACGCTGTTTGAAAAATCCGCGCGTCTGGGTGGCGTTATTCAGACGGAAGGCCGTGATGGCTTTGTTCTGGAGGCCGGCCCTGACTCTTTTCTGAGCGTAAAGCCTGACGCCATCCGTCTGTGCACGGACATTGGGCTGGCGCCGCAGCTGATCAGCTCCAATGATAGTGATCGCAAGACTTATATCCTGGTAAAAGGAAAACTGGTTCCAATCCCGCAGGGGCTGGAATTTATGGTGCCAACCAAAATCTGGCCTATGGCGACCACCCCGCTCTTCTCCCTGGGGACAAAAATCGCCATGGCTGCGGAATGGTTTTCGCGCCGGCCCAATGAAGACCGTGATGAGTCAGTGGGCGAGTTTGTACGACGCCACTTCGGGCAGGAGATGGTGGATCGGATTGCCGAGCCGCTGCTGGCAGGCGTTTACGGCGGCAACGCAGAGAACCTGAGTCTCCGAGCCGTGCTGCCGCGTTTTGCGGAAATGGAGCGCGAGAGCGGCAGCCTGGTGCGAGCCACACTGAAAGCCAAAGCACGTATGCGCGCGTCCAAGCCCGGGGCCAGGCCGCAACCTCTCTTCACCTCGCTCAAAAACGGCATGCAGCAAATGGTGGATG
>DASTPO010000094.1:0-10567 GCA_035762225.1 Candidatus Angelobacter sp. | reverse complement strand
CTCATCTCTGAAACGCATCCTGCGGCGCAATGCCCGATTGTTTAAGGCCTGGACCTGCTTAGCAGAGAACTGATTCAGTCTCGATGCTTCACTCCCGCGTAATTGAAATCTCCATTTGTGTGAAATGAATTCACGGAGTTGCCTTGGAACTAAACCGCGAGGCGTCCAAACCCTAGTCCCCCAAAGCGGGACGTCAGGCAATAGCCCGCCGTTTCGGGTCCCCCAATTCCCGGTCTTGGCGATGATGCTCCATTCGTCCTTGCTCCAGTCCCGCGCGAGCTGGACGTCTGGCAATAGCCCGCCGTTTCAACGGCGGGAAAGCATGCACCAAACGAACGTAAAGTCCGCTTTAGCGGACGACTGAACCCCGCGCGGGATTTCAATCCCGCGAAACCACGGCCGTTCCCAGGTATGGTTCATTACCCCGCCGGTCTCCTCGGCAAAACGTGCGTATTGCGAGATCTGCAATTCTTCGGTTCGCGAAAAATTCGGGGAAACCATGCCCCAGTCCCGCGCCAGCGGGACGTCTGGTAACAACCCGCCGTTTTAACGGCGGGAAAACTGAACCAGGATTTTCAATCCCGCGAAACCTGCGTTCCATAATTGACATCCTCATTCCTTTATCAGACGCTGGCGCAAAAATGCGCATGTTTCCTCCCGACGCTCTTGTCAAGATGTACTAATTCGCGCGTGACATCCTCCCCGTTTTCGCTCATACTTCGATGTCAGGAAGACCGAGTAGCGGCTTCGGGGAGCAACCCGCTTAGCTTCAAGGCAAAGGTGGAACTCCGAAAGGCCTGCACCCACCCGTCGTTGGTCCGCGCTGTCAAGTTTTGTCCTTGCCCGCGCCAGCCAGACAAAAACACCCGACAGTTGAACTGTGTCCATCGCCATCACGGCGACGCGCAAATTTTTCCCCAACTGCGGAGCGCAGGCCCTTCGCCTGCCACACAGGAGCAAGACCGTGACGAAACAAGAAGTCAAGGACGCCATCTCCGGATGCGCCGCCTCTCTGAAGCATGTTCCCACCCTCACCCAGCTTGTTGAAATGACCACTGTCTCTCATCGCCAGGTCAGAAGGCATTTTGGTGGTTACGCCCGCGCGTTGCGCGAATGCAATCTGCCGCCCCAGGAAATCGGGCGCGGTGCGGAGAAACTCTCGCTGGAAAAACTCTTTGTCGAATGGGCTGGCATGGTGCGTGCCCTGCAAAAAATTCCCAGCTTGAGCGACTACGAAATGCTGAGCGCCCATACCTGTAAGCCCCTGCTCCGGCGCTTCGGCAGCTGGCATAAAGTTCCCCAGGGCCTGAAAGAGTTCGCGGAAAGCCGTGGCCTCGCCGAAGACTGGAAAAACGAGCTCGACCTGGTTAAGCCCTGGGGGTCAGCCACCGCCGAGAGTGCTGCCCCAGCCGTGTTGCCGGAGCCCACGTTTAAACTTCCGGTTTACGGTCCGCCAATATGGCCTTGGCCGCTGGCCTACGCGCCGGTCAACGAACTTGGCGTTGTCTTTCTCTTCGGCGTGCTGGCGTGGCAACTCGGATTTGTTGTTCACCGCATGCAAGCCGCCTTTCCTGACTGTGAGGCCATGCGCCGCGTCGGCGACAAATGGCAGCTCACAAAAAGTGAATTTGAATTCGAAAGCCGTAACTTTCTCCGGCACATGCACAAGGCAAATGAATGCGATCTGATTATCTGCTGGAAGCACAACTGGCCGGAATGTCCGCTGGAAGTCTTGGAACTGAGTAAGGAGATTGCCAAAATGGCCAGGATGGCCGGCATCCCGGCCATCACCGCAGATTGAAAAACCAAAACGTGCCGAACCCGGAGTAAGAAAGCGAATCGGGTGCTTCACCGCCACCCCGTGCAATCACCCGATTTCGCTCATTCATATTCCACGCTGACCAGAAACAATCCGCTGGCCGGGGCCGTGGCAGCGGCAGCCGAGCGATCGCGCAGCTCCAGAATTCTCCGCACGTCTTCAATTTTCAGGCTGCCTTTGCCGACCATCAGGAATGTTCCCACCAGGTTGCGCACCATGTGATGGAGAAATCCGTTGCCGCGGACGGTATAGATGAAATCGTCATCCTGGCGCTGCCACGCGGAGTGGAAGATGGTTCTGACGTTGCTGATCTCAAAGCCTTCTTTGCCGCGCTCCGGGTCCACCGCCGCAAAACTGGTGAAGTCATGTTCGCCTTCCACCATCGCGGCGGCCTTTGCCATCCGCTGCTCGTCGATGGGATAAGGGTGGTGATAGACATAGCGCGCCCGGAATGGAGGGCAAATTGCTCCACGATAAATGTGGTACCGGTAGGTTTTGGCCCTGGCCGATTTGCGCGCATGAAATTCCGGCGGCATCTCTTCCACGGACAGAATGCGGATGGAGCGCGGCAGCACGTCGTTCAATGCGCGCACCAGGTTGGCCGCGGGAATGGGCGATTCAATGGCCACGCTGGCCGTTTGCGCCAGCGCGTGGACGCCCGCATCGGTTCGCCCCGAACCTTGGGGCAGCGTTTTTTCGCCGATCAGGTGTTCGAAAGCGGACACCAGCGTCCCCTGAACGGACACACGGTCAGGCTGGACCTGCCACCCGGCGAAATCATGGCCGTCATACGTTAATGTAAGCTTGAGGTTTCGCGCCAAGTCCTGCACCTAACACTTTTTAACGCCGAAAGCTGCGCTGAGCCGATATACTATCCGGTTTCCGCCATAACTGGGCCGTTTCTGGAACCGTGAAGGGGATTCCCGCGTATCTTGTTATGCAGTGAGGGTGACGGAACGGCGAAACTGCCGTCTCTATAAGTTAAGCCAACGCTTCATCAGCAAAAATTGGAGAGGAAAGAATGTCTGTAGCTTTTATCCGCAGTAATTTCGTAAGGAAAGTCGCGTCCGTGGTCTGTCTTTGTGCCTTTCCCCTGGCAGCGCAGCAGCCCAACACCTCGCTGTCAATGCAGGCCGTTTCCGCGCAGACCTCCGGCCAGCCCGGCGCGCCCGTGACGAACGCCCCTGAGCCCAAGAACCTTCCTCAGCCGACCAGCGTGGACTACTCCCGGCCGACGCCTCTCCTGCCCAACCCGTTCGCGCGCTATATTCCCAGGAAAGTTCCGCCTCCTGCTTTCACCAACGCGCCCAAGATGGAGCAGTTAATCCAGAACGGCAAGCTCTTGTTGTCGATGAATGACGCCATCGCCATCGCCCTCGCCGACAACCTCGATATCGCGATCGCGCGCTACAACCTGCCCATCGCGGACACTGACGTTCTTCTCACCAAGGCGGGCGGCTTCCCGCGCGGTGTGAACTCAGGCGTGGTTTCCAACACGCCCGGCGGAGGTTTTGGCGGTATCAGCGGCTCCAGCGGCGCGGGTGCCGGTGGCACCACAGCCGGAGCCGGCGGCGCCGGCGCGGGCGCAAACGGAATTGTAGGCTCCACCAGCGGCGCAGGTCCTCAACCGGATAGCTTCGATCCCACTTTGAACGGGACCTTTGCCTTGTCGGAAAGCAGAAGCCTGCAGAACTTTGGCCTGCTTTCTGGATTAGGCAGCGGAGCCAACCTCGCGGAACAGCATGTCACTACCGGTAACCTCTCGTTCAACCAGGGTTTTTCTCCGGGCACGCTTCTCTCCGTCGGCGTAAACAACCAGCGCCAGTCCACCAACAGCCCGCAAACCAGCTTCAATCCTTCCATCACATCAAGTTTCACCGCGACGGTGCGCCAGCATCTGCTCCAGGGATTCGGCCGCGGGCTGAACACCCGTTTGATTCTTCAGGCCAAGAACAACAAGAAGATTACCGAAGAAGGTTTCCGTGACCAGGTCATCTCCACCGTCAGCCAGATAGAAACCATCTACTGGGACCTGGTAAACGCCTATGAGGACATGAAAGTGAAAGAGCGTTCTCTGGGGCTGGCGCAAAAAACCCTTTCTGACAATCAGAAGCAGGTGGAGATCGGCACTTTGGCGCCGCTCGATGTTGTTCGCGCGCAGAGCACAGTGGCCAGCGCTGAGCAGGATCTCATTGTCTCCAAGACCAACCTGCAGCTCGAGCAGCTCATCATCAAGAATGCTCTCACGCGTGACCTGCCCAACGATTCGCCGCTCATGCAGGCTGACGTGATCCCCACTGATACCGTCCAGATTCCCGACCAGGAAAATCTTCCTCCGGTCCAGGACCTGATCAAGCAGGCGCTCTCCAACCGCCCGGATTACAACAAGCTGAAAATCAACCTGCAAAACAGTGAGATCAATATCAAGGGCGCAAACAACGGCTTGTTGCCCACCGTCGATCTCCTGGCCTTCTATGGAGGCTCGGGTCTCAATGGCGTACCCAATCGCCTGAACCCAGCCAATGCCGGCGCGCCTCAGACCGGCTTTTCTGACGCCTTCGGCAGCCTCTTCAATTCCACGGCGCCCGATAAAGGTGTGCAGATCAACATCCAGATACCTATCGGGAACCGTGCCGCCGAAGCAACGCAGGTTCGCTCGCTCCTGGAATTGCGCCAGTCGCAACTGAACCTGAAGCAGGTGGAAAATCAGATCGGCATCAACGTCCGCAATGACGCGTTCACCGTTGACCAGAATCGCGCCCGCGTGGCCGCCTCGCAAAAAGCTCGTGATCTTGCCGCCCAGACGCTCGATGCCGAACAGAAAAAATACAATCTCGGCGCTTCAACCTATCTCGCCGTCTTGCAGGATGAACGCGACCTTGCCGCCGCCGAATCCGCGCTCGTCACTGCCATGACCAATTACGCCAAGGCCCGTGTGCAGCTCGACAAGGACACAGCCCAGACCCTCGATCGCAACAACATCAAACTCGACGAGTCCGTCACCGGACAGATCAGGACGCAACCCACGGTTCCTGGTACTACGCCCAACGCAACCGCTCTTCAGGAACCCAATGCGCCGCCAACGCAGCAGCAACCATCGGCGCAACCAGCACCTGCCCAGCAGCCTCCTGCTCAACAGCCACCGGCGCAACGGCCTCCGCAGTAATCAGCTCGTCCAAACCAGGCTCTACCCGGCTGGATTCCTCCAGCCGGTTTTTATTGCTACGTTTGTTCTTTGCGTTGTGGTAGCTCAGCCGTGCCGCCGCATGATTGCCCTGTCTTGCTTTGAGCCATGAAACCGTCGCGAAGAAACTAAGGCATTTACCGCATCGTTCGCAGACTAGTCTAGTTTGTCCGTTACATAATCTATGGCCAAAGGGACTGTTTGATGTTATATTCCGTTGCGCCTCCCCCAATTCTTGATAGGAGATGTAGCCTCTCTCAGCCAATGCGTACCTACACTAAATCGCTTGTCTTGTGTGCATGTTTCTTATTCTCGTTGTTTTCATTTGCCGATAAGAAGGAGGACTGGCTCCCTATCACTCCTCAGGACCAGCAAGTCAAGCAGGTTCCCAACAGTCCGGGAGCGGATGCAATACAGCTGTACTATGCCGACTACATCAATGACCAGGAGCAGAATGAGTTTTATTATCACCGCATCAAGATTCTGAATGAAAAGGGGACCCGCCACGCCGATGTGGAAATACAGATTCCTCCGGGCGGCTCCATCGGCTCGCTCAAGGCGCGCACTATTCACCCCGACGGCGCCATCGTTGAATTCACGGGCAAGCCGTTTCAGAAAACCCTGATCAAGGGGCACGGCGTCAAAATTCTGGCTAAAACCTTCACCATGCCGGATGTCACTGTTGGCAGCATCATCGAGTACAAGTACAAAGTAAATTATGGTGGCATCCTCACCTATAACTACTGGACCATCCAGCATGAACTCTTTACGGTAAAAGAAAGTTTCCGTATGGAGCGTTATAGCGGAGGTCTGCAGGGGTTTGAGATGGGATATCAGGTGGCGGTCATTTATTCCCACATGCCTCCCAATATGAAGCCCGTCGATAAAAGCGGCGTCTACCAGATGGAAGCGGAGAACATGCCCGCCTTTGAGTCTGAGGGCCTGATGCCTCCGGAATCCGAGTTCACTCCCCAGGTGTACTTCTTTTATCTTGGATTGGAAAACCCCACGCCCGATAGGTTTTGGGAGAATGCCGGCCGCAAATGGAATGACGATGTTGACCATTTCATCGGCAACCGCAAGGAAATCCGCGAGGCTGCGGCCGCCGCGATCGGCTCTGAAACCGATCCTGAGCAGAAACTGCGCAAGCTCTATGCCCGCGCCCAACAGGTCAGGAATCTCTCCTACGAGCGTGAGCGCACTGAAGAGGAGCAAAAGAAGGAAAACATCAAACAAAACCAGAATGTGGGCGATGTTCTGTCCCGCGGCATCGGCGACCACATCGAGATCACCCGTCTCATGGTCGCGCTGGCGCGCGCCGCAGGATTTGAAGCCACCATCATGCGCGTCAGCAATCGCCAGACCCGCTTCTTCAACAAGGGCGTGCTCTCTACCCAGCAACTCGAGAACGAGGTGGCTGTCGTCAACGTGAACGGCAAGGACGTTTATCTCGATCCCGGCACTCGTTTTTGTCCCTATGGGTTGTTGCGCTGGAAGCTTACTTCCGCCGCTGGTCTAAAACTCGACAAAAAAGGCGGCACGTTTGTAAACGCTCCAGCCGCGCCTTATGACAAAGCCATCACCCGCCGCCTCGCCAACATGACCATGGATGCGAACGGCAATCTCAAGGGAACGATCATCGTCAGTTTTGAGGGTGGTGAGGCGCTGGAGCATCGCCTTGACGGTTTGCAGACCGACGATGCTGGAAAGGCCAAGAGCCTTGAAGATGAATTGCAGGCGGGCCTTCCCACCGGCGCCATCGTCAAAATGGTAAAAGCCGATGGCTGGGAATCCACGGAAACTCCTCTTACCGTCCATTTTGATGTCGATATGCCCGGGTACGCCTCAACCGTTGGCAAGCGGTTGCTGGTTCCGTCTTACCTTTTCCAGTCTAAGCAACTCGATGCCTTCAAACAGAAGGACCGCAAATACCCCATCTATTTTGCTTATGCCTTCGCTGAAGCCGATCGGGTCAACATCCAGCTGCCCCCGGGATACACGCTGGAAAACGCTCCTCAGCCACAGAAAGCGCAGCTCGGATACGCCGGCTACCAGAGCATCGTCCAGTATGACGGCAAGCAGCTGGTCACCCAGCGCATCCTGCAGGTAAACGGCATTTTCTTCAAGCTGGATCAGTTTGGCGAAGTAAAGGATTTCTTCACCAAGGTTCTCGCTGGAGACGAACAGCAGGCGGTTCTTACCGGAGGCAGCACCAGTGCTCAGAAGAATTAGTTTTGCCATCTTCCTGGTTGTGCTGGGCCTTTTGCCCGCCACCGCGAACGCGGGAGTGCCGGACTGGCTCCGCAGCCTGGCCCAGCAGCCGGCAAAAAAATATGCCGACGATGCCAATGCGGTCGTCCTGCTCGACGATCAGGAAGCTACCGTCCAGAATGACGGTGAAATTGTCACGCATGAACGCATCGTCTACCGGATCCTTCGCCCGGAGGGAAGGCCCTTCGCCCAACACTCCATCGATTTTGATTCAGAAACCAAAATCAACTCTTTCCACGGCTGGAGCATTACTGCCCGGGGGCAGGAATATGAGGCCAAGGAAAAAGACGCTTATGAGCGTAGCCTGGGCGGCGAAAAAGAGTTTGACGATGCCAAGGAAAAGATCATGCTGCTCCCAGGTGCGGAAGTCGGGACCGTAGTCGGCTATGAGTATGAACAGAGGCGTCGTCCGTACCTGTTTCAGGATTATTGGTACTTTCAAGACAATATCCCCGTGGAAAAAAGCCGGTACACGCTCCACCTCGCGCCCGGCTGGGGTTATCGGGCGGATTGGCTCAATCACGCTGAACTAAAGCCTTCACAGCAGAACGGCGCATACGTCTGGGAGGTTTCCGACGTTCCCCGCATCGAGCGGGAATATCACGAACCAGCTTACCGGGCGCTCGCCGGACACATGATCGTGACTTTGCTTTCCGAGCAGGCAAGTGGCAGGAATTCCAAGTCCTGGGATGATCTCGGGACGTGGTACGGTCAACTCACCGCGGGTCTGCGCGATCCCAGCTCCGACCTTCAAGGGAAGGTTCGCGAGCTGGCGCCGGCCAGCTTGCCCCTTTTTGACCGGATCCGGGCTCTGTCCCTCTTTGCCCAGCGTGATGTGCGTTACTACGCCATTGAGATCGGCATCGGTGGCTTTCGTCCGCATCCTGCGGCCGAGGTCTTCAGCCATCGTTACGGTGACTGCAAGGACAAAGCCAACCTCCTGAGCGCCATGCTCTCTCAGATTGGCGTGAAGTCTTATTACATGCCCATTCACGCCACGCGCGGCATTTACACCGAAAAGACTCCGCCCAATTCGGCTTTCAATCACATGATTCTGGCCATCCAGCTGCCCGATGGAAGCTACCCGGCCAAATTGCCCGCCATGTTCGAGCATCCCAAGCTGGGCCACCTGCTCATATTTGATCCCACCAATGACCTGGTGCCTTTAGGGCAGCTGCCTTATTACGAACAGGATAGTTATGCGCTGCTGGTTACCGGCTCGGGAGGCGAGCTGATTCATCTGCCTGTCAGCGCGCCTGATTTGAACCAGGTTCACCGCGCCGCCCGGCTGACCCTGCTTCCCGATGGGACCTTGCAGGGCGATATCGAAGAAGTCCGCTCCGGGTATCTCGCCATGGTCGGGCGCGAGTATTTGCAGCACGAAAGCCAGAACGATCGCAAGAAAATCCTGGAGCACTTCTGGGGACCCAACCTGGGGACTTTTCAGATAGACAGCTTCAACCTGGAAAACGAAAACGATATCGACAAGGACCTGGTGCTGCATTACAAGTTCACCGCCAGCCACTACGCCAAGAGCGCCGGCCCGTTGCTGCTGGTTCGGCCCCGCGTGATCGGCGAGATGGCTGGGGCCTTTGACGTCACCAAGCCCCGCCACTATGCCTATGATTTTGACGCCCCTTTTCTCCGCACGGATAGCGTCGAAATCACCCTGCCGGATGGCTATAACGTGGATGAGCTTCCCGAACCTGCCAGGGCTGTCTTCCCCTTTGCCGAGTACACCAGTAAGGCGGAAAAAGCCGGCAACGTCCTGAAATACACCCGCGCATACAAGATGGAGACCACGCAGGTTCCCGTCGACCACATTGAACAGCTCCGCCGGCTGTTTGCCCAGATCGGCATGGACGAAAAAAACATGGCCGTCCTCAAGAAAGGAAACTAGGCTCCACGTTCACGCCGATGCCGCTGTCGCCGTGAACGTGGATCTCGCCATCCATCGCCCAAATGGCCCGGATTCTGCCCCCGCGTGTGTTCTCCATCTCCCTGGTTTAAAATTGGGTTATGGCAGATCGCAACAAGAAAAAGGATCCCAGCGGCATTGCCGAAAGCCCCATCGCCGAGGTTTTTGAAGGCCGCCATCCGTCTGAATCGGAAAAGCAGTGGGCTGAAACCACTCTCGCCAAAACTCTGGAAAAGGCTCCCGAGAAACCTGTCGGCGCCGCTTCGGGCGTCAATCAGGATGAGAGCGGCCATGCCCGGTTCACCACCATCAGCGGTGTGCCAATCCGCCGTCTTTATACCCAGGCCGATCTGCCTGAAGACTGGAACGCGGAAAAATATCTTGGCTATCCCGGCCAGCCGCCCTATACCCGCGGCATCCATTCCAGTGGTTACCGCGGACGCCTCTGGACCATGCGCCAGTTCTCCGGCTTTGCTTCTCCGGAAGAAACCAATGAACGCTACAAATATCTCCTGGCTCAGGGCGGTGGTGGCCTCTCCGTCGCCTTTGATCTGCCCACGTTGATGGGATATGACTCAGACCATCCTGCCAGTGAAGGCGAGGTCGGCAAGTGCGGCGTGGCCATTGACTCGCTCGAGGACATGGAGATTCTCTTCAGCGGAATTGACCTGGAAAACACCACGGTCTCCATGACCATCAATTCTCCGGCCTCGGTTCTCTGGGCCATGTATCTGGTGGTGGCGGAAAAGCAGGGCGCTGACTGGAAAAAGATTTCCGGCACGCTTCAGAATGACATTCTCAAGGAATACATCGCGCAGAAGGAATACATCTATCCGCCGGCGCCCTCGATGCGCCTGGTGATTGACACCTTTGAGTTCGGCGCTAAATTCACGCCCCGCTTCAATACCATTTCCATCAGCGGATACCACATCCGTGAAGCCGGTTCCACCGCGCTCCAGGAACTGGCCTTCACCATTTACGATGGCGTGGAATACGTGGAATGGGCCCGCCGTCGCGGCCTTGACGTGGATGAGTTCGGCCAGCGCCTGAGTTACTTCTTCAACTCCCATAGCGATTTCTTTGAAGAGATTGCCAAGTTCCGCGCCGCGCGCAAGATCTGGTATCGCCTGATGAAAGACCGCTTCGGCGCCAAACAACAACGCACCTGGCTGATGCGCTTTCATACCCAGACTGCCGGCGTTTCTCTCACCGCGCAACAGCCCATGAACAACATTGCCCGCGTGGCCGTGCAGGCCCTGGCGGCCGTGCTGGGCGGAACGCAGTCCCTGCACACCGATTCATACGATGAGGCGCTGGCGCTGCCCACGCAGGAAGCGGCGCGCATCGCCTTGCGCACGCAGCAGATCATTGCCTA
>DASTPO010000093.1:0-9817 GCA_035762225.1 Candidatus Angelobacter sp. | reverse complement strand
GCACCCTGCTGCTGAAGAAAGCCGATCCGGCAAAACTCGCCGAGGGCTACACCAGGCCAAGAGGCGGCGACTACGCCAGCATCCATCCGATTGCGGCTTATCCTTACAATCGCGCGCACACGCCCAGCTCGAATCTTGAGTCGAACGTGGTGGATATGGCGCGCTGGGCGATGGCAAACATGAACCGCGGCGAGCTGGATGGCAAGAGGATCCTGAAGAGCTCAACTTACGATCTGATGTGGAAGCCGGCGGTTGACGTGGAGTTTTGCCGGCCCAGTGGCGAGTGTCGCAAACCCGGGATTCAGGTGGGAATGAGCTGGTTTATCGAAACAAAAAAAGGACACACCTTTGTTTCGCATGAAGGGGGAGACGACGGATTCGTCACCCTGGTGGTGCTGGTGCCCGATCTGAAGATGGCGTTCCTGTGGATGCAGAATTCGGAGCATCAGGGGATGACTGTGGGCAGAAGCGCGGAGCACGCGGTGTTGGATTACTTTTTGCAGGAGAACAGCGCAAGATAGAGCCACCTATCTGATCGTCTTCAGTGCTATAGTTGTCCCCTCGCTACGCTTGCGGGTTTCAGGAAAACGGCGCATTCTCAGTTATCATTGGCTTACCAGTATGTCCACCTCTGTCCGTTCTTTTGCCAAGATCAACATCGGCCTGAAGATAGGGCCACTGCGGGAAGACGGCTTCCATGAATTGCGCACAATCTACCAGACGGTGGCGCTCAGCGACGTGGTGCGCGTCGACATGGGCAAGGGTGTGGGGATTGAGATCGTATGCAAGAACCAGAAGGTACCACAGGACGAGAGCAATACCTGCTGGCGGGTGGCCGACCGGGTGCTGCGATCGGTAAAGACGCGGGGCAAGGTCCGCATCACGATTGAGAAGAAGCTGCCGGTGCAGGGCGGGCTGGGGGCGGCTTCATCGAACGGGGTAGCGACGCTGCTGGCGCTGGAACGCGAGTTGAGACGGCAGCTGCCGGCGGAGGAGAGGCTGCGCATTGCCACCGAGGTGGGATCTGACCTGCCATTGTTCCTGATGGGCGGAACGGTGCTGGGAGTGGGCCGGGGCGAGCAGGTGTTTCCGCTGGAAGATCTGCCGAGTTTCCATTGCGTGATTGCGACGCCGCATGCGGGCGTGTCAACGCCGGCTGCCTTTGCCGACTGGGACAAGAAATGCGCGGCAGCGCTGGCGGAGCGCAAGATCAGCGACGTGAAATTGACTGACAAAGAGAGCTCGGATAGAATGGACAAGTTCAGCCGCACGGTTTATGAGTGGCTGAGCGGCAGTTTTACCCAAACCGGTGTCCCAAGCATAGGCTGGGACCGGGCCGAGGCACTGCTTCTCGACCTTGTCCGTACCGGGATTGAAAACGACTTTGAAAGTGTCGTTTTTTCCAAGTATCCCGCCATACGCGAGGTCAAACGTGCGCTTGAACGGTCCGGGGCGAAGTATGTGTCGCTTTCGGGGTCAGGCTCTGCCGTGTATGGGTTATTTTCCGACCAGGAAACAGCAAGGTTAGCGGCAGCGAAGCTGGTAGAAAACGATGTCCCGGCGCATGCCACGGTGACTCTGCCCAGGGAACGGTACTGGCAGGAGATGCTGGGAACTGGCGATCGCCGAGAAAAGACCGGGTAACGGATCGGCAAAAAGAGCCCCAAGATTTTGGTTTTGCAGGCATTTGAAGATTGGGCCGTCGACTAATGGTAGGTCAAGTGCCTTTCCACCCCACCACGCGCAAATGCGGCGCGTGTCGGGGACCCCGGCCCCAAGATTTTGCTTTTTGCAGGCATTTGAAAATTGGGCCGTCGACTAATGGTAGGTCAAGTGCCTTTGGAGCACTTTGTCTAGGTTCGAATCCTAGCGGCCCAGCCAAAGTTCAGGTCAGGCAGTTTGGAATGTGGTTGCGGTCGCGGGGTCCTTCGACTTCGCTCAGGATTTCGCCAGCAGGCTCGGACGCCTGCTAAGCGGCTCAAGTTCGAATCCTAGCGGCCCAGCCAGAGTTCAGGTCAGGCACGTTGGATGTGGTTGCGGTCGCGGGGTCCTTCGACTTTCGCTCAGGATTTCGCCAGCAGGCTCAGACGCCTGCTAAGCGGCTCAAGTTCGAATCCTAGCGGCCCAGCCAAAGTTCAGGTCAGGTTGCAAGTGGAATTGATGTTCCGATGTAGCAAACCAGCTCATACGGAGAGAAGAAACCATGGCGACGATAGCGACAGCAACGGAAAAACCGGAGAAGAAGCAGCAGATGCAGCCGAAGAGCGAGCAGAAACCGCAGCGTTCGCGCGCCGACGACAAGTTCAAGATCTTCTGCGGCACCGCGAATGAAGCGTTGACGGACGAGATCTGCGAGTTTCTGGGCATGGCCCGCGGCAAAGCGACCGTGACGCGCTTCTCTGACGGCGAGGTCTACGTCCAGGTAATGGAGAACGTGCGCGGGTCTGACGTGTTCGTGGTGCAGCCGACGTGCTTTCCGGTGGATGAACATCTGATGGAGCTGCTGCTGCTGGTGGACGCACTGAAGCGGGCTTCAGCGCGGCGCATCACGACAGTGATTCCGTATTACGGGTATGCGCGCCAGGACCGCAAAGACAAGCCTAGGGTGCCGGTGTCATCGAAGCTGATTGCTGACCTGCTGACGACGGCGGGGGCGCATCGGGCGCTGGTGGTGGACCTGCACGCGCCACAGATCCAGGGCTTTTTCAATATCCCGGTGGACCATTTGTTCGCGTCGCCGGTGCTGGTGGACCACTTCAGGAAGATGCAGCTGCCGAGCCTGACGGTGGTGTCTCCGGACGCAGGCGGCGTGGAGCGCGCGCGGTTTTTTGCCAAGAAAGTGGATGCAGCGCTGGCGATTGTCGATAAACGGCGCACGGACATGAACGTGGCGGAAGTGATGCACGTGATCGGAGACGTAAAAGGAAGAACCTGCCTGATCATCGACGACATCATCGATACGGCAGGAACGCTGGTAAAGACAGCGGAAGCGCTGGTGGGCGCGGGCGCGGCGAAAGTTTATGCCTGCGCATCGCATCCGGTGCTTTCCGGTCCGGCGCTGGAGCGCATCTCCAAATCGAAACTGGAGCAGGTGGTGGTGACCAACACCATTCCGCTCACCGGCGAAGCCAAGGCCGAGCCCAAGATCAAAGTTTTGTCGATTGCCGGCCTGCTGGGCCGGGCAATCCAATCCATACATGAAGAGACTTCGGTCAGTTCGCTGTTCACATAAGCGCTGGCGGAAGCGGAGAGAAGAAACATGAGTGCACAGGTAGAAACAGTTGAAGCGCAACCAAGGCCGGACAGCTCGCGCGGAAAGAACGAAGCGCGGCGTCTGCGCGTGAGCGGCCGCGTTCCCGCAGTGGTGTACGGCGCCAAGAAAGAAACCGTGGCAGTGAGCGTGGACCCGAAGCAGATCAACAAGATTCTGGGCTCGGCTTCAGGCCACAACACGATTTTCGATCTCCACGTGGGTGGCGGCGAAAAGGCCAAAGCGATGATCGTGGACTGGCAATACGATCCGCTGCGCGGCAAGCTGCTGCACATTGACCTGAAACGCATCGCCATGGACGAGAAGATGCGCGTGATGGTGCCGATCCACCTGGTGGGCGAGGCCGTGGGCGTGAAAACGCAGGGCGGAATCATGGACCAGGTGATCCGCGAAGTGGAAGTGGAGTGCCTGCCGGCGGACATTCCGACTCACATTGACGCGGACGTTTCAGCGCTCGAGTTTGGCGTGGTGCTGCGCGTAAAAGACCTGCCCCACGGCGGCAAGCTGAAGTTCATCACCGATGAGAACCAGGCCGTGGCGCACGTGACCGCAGTGAAGGAAGAAGAAGTGGCCACACCGGATGCGGCAGCGGCGGACGCGGCAGCAGCCCCGGCGGAGCCTGAGGTCATCAAGAAAGGCAAGCAGGAGGCCGGTGAAGAGGGCGCGGAACCTGAGAAAGCGCCTCCGGCGAAGAAGTAGCCGCGGTGAAGCTGATCGTTGGGCTGGGCAATCCTGGAATCGAATACCAGTTTACGCCCCACAATATCGGCTTCCTTGCGGTGGACCGCATCGCCGAGCAGTGCGGCGTGATGATTGACAACCGGCACTGCAAGGCGCTTACAGCCCGGACGAGGATCGGGAACGAAGAGATCCTGCTGGCCAAGCCGGAAACCTACATGAACCTGAGCGGTATGTCGGTGCTGGAGCTGGCCAGGAAGTATGAAGCAGCGCCGCAGGACATGATCGTGATTTATGACGAGCTGGACCTGCCGCTGGGGATGATTCGTGTGCGGGCACGGGGATCGTCAGCCGGACACAACGGAATGCAGTCGATCATCAACGCGCTGCAAACCGAGGAGATTGGCCGGATACGGATTGGAGTTGCGCCGGACGATCCGCGCAAGGGTGGAGCAAAGTACATCCTGGCGCCGTTTCGGAAGTCGCAACTGGCGCCGGTGGATGAAGCGCTGGATCTTGCGGCCCAGGCGGTGAACGTGACCGTGAATGAAGGCATTCTGAAAGCGATGAACAGATTTAACCGGAAGAACAAGACTGAAGGCCTGGACGAGAAGGACCAGTAAGGTGTTCCCGGATTTTTGACACGACCGGAAAGTTTTGGAAATCGAAGCCGCGAAGCTGAGCGGCGTGCTGCAAGCGCGGAAAGAGCTGAAGGAAGATCGGGCTCTAAAGCGGTTTGGAGCGCAGCGACAGGAGAAAATGATGCAACGAACGTATGAAGTGATGTTTATTGTGCGGCCTGACCTGATGGAAGAAGAGGTGGACAAGCTTCTGGCCACGCTGCAAGGCCATGCCACCACCGCGGGCGCAACCGTACAGAACGTCGAGAAGATGGGCAAGCGGCGGCTGGCGTATGACGTAAAGAAGTTTTCTGACGGGCAGTATGTGCTGTTTGTCCTGCAGGCCGATGGCAAGGCGATCCACGAATTGGAACGGCGCCTGCGCGTCTCAGAACCGGTGATCAAGTTCATCACCGTGCGCACGGACGAAGACCAGCAGCGTCTGGACAAAGTGCGCAAGCTGCGCGAGTCCAAGGTAAAACGGCCGCCGGCGGGCTCACAGCAGACTGAAGCAGAGAGCCCGGCCGTTAACGCGTAACAGGCTGTTGGCTTTTAGCTGTTGGCTTCCCTGGGCGCAGGCATAGGACTTGCCCAAACGTAGATCGGACGCGGGTCTAGCGCTGCGTGCCGGCAAAAGCTGAGATTGAATCGGGCTTCGGCCTGAAAGAGAAACCCCGGACGCGCATGGCTGAGGCCAGCGGATTCCGGAAGAGATTGGAAACAAGGAGAGTTATGGCAGACGAAGGAACACACGAACAATCAGCCCCGGCGCCACGGCCGCAGGGCGGCAGGCCGGATGGTCCGCGTCCCGACCGTGGACCCGGCGGACGCGACGGTGGACGCAAATTCTTCCGGCGCAAGAAGGTATGCAAATTCTGCGTCGAGAAGATTGATGACATTAACTACAAGGACGTGCGGCTGCTGGGGCAGTTTGTGGCGGAGCGGGGCAAGATCGTGCCGCGCCGGCTTACCGGAGTGTGCACGCCGCACCAGCGCCGGCTGACCGCGGCCATCAAGCGGGCGCGCAACATCGCCCTGCTGCCGTTCGCCGCGCGATAGAGCTGCTTTCACCGCGGAGACGCGGAGGCGCGGAGAACCTCAACGGCTGAAACCGAGGTGATTCCGGGCCTGAACGCAGGCATGAATGCCTGCTCCACCCCGTCGGACACGGAGTGAGCAACCGAATGGAGATTCTGAGATGGAAGTCATTCTGAAGCAAGATGTACCCAAGCTGGGCCATCGCGGCGAGGTGGTAAAAGTTGCTGAAGGCTACGGCCGCAACTATCTGCTGCCGCACAAGCTGGCCATTGAGGCCACCACGGCGAACCGCGCGGTGATCGAGCAGATGAAACAGTCGGCCGTGCGCAAGTCGGCGGTGGAAAAGGCCGACGCCGACGCCCTGGCCAAACAACTGGAAGGCACCGCGCTCACTTTTACGCGCAAGGCCGGAGAGAAAGACCACCTGTTTGGATCGGTCACCTCGTCCGATATTGCGGAAGCGTTGGAGCGCAAGGGCTTCAACATCGACCGGCGCAAGATCCAGCTGAATGAGCCGATCAAGACGCTGGGCGATTCGGAAGTAGTGGTCCGCCTGCACCGTGATGTGGCCAGCAAGATCAAGGTCACGGTGGAAAAAGAGGCGGAAGAATAAGAGCAGGTAACCGCATCTGCCCGGATGGGCGGCAACGGCATGAGGGCAAAAAGTTTACCGCAGGTTTTCGCGGATTCACTCCACTTGGAGCAGCAAGATGAAACGAACCGTGCAGGCTTGTTGTTTTCTGTTGCTGGCAACCGGATGGGTGCTGGCGCAAAAGAACGAAGTAAGTTTGACCATTGGACCTGTTTTCACCACGGACCAGCAACTGCGAATCGACAGCAACCTGCCCGGCTGCCCGATTCAGGGCTGCACGGCATTGAGTACGTTCCACACCACCACATCCGTTGCATTTGGCGTTGCCTATGCGCGCAGGCTCGCCATTGCAGGCCCCGTGGCGGTGTATGTGGAATTGCCAGTGTTTCGCCAGCCCGGTCATGATATTAACGTGACCACCACCAATCGGTCGATCGGCATCTCCGGGACGGGCAAGACAAGCGCGTTTTTCCTGACTCCTTCCGCCCGAATCCAATTCGCGCCGAAGGCGCGGATCTCACCATGGGTCACAGCGGGCTACGGGTTTACCCACATCAACCAGGATTTCAGCAGCAGCAAGCGCACCAAAGGCGCAGCCCAGTTTGGCGGCGGAATTGATGTTAAGGTGCTGCCTCACCTCGCCCTCCGCGGCGAGGTACGCGATTTCTGGACTGGGGCCATGGTGCAGGACGTCTCGGTGGCCACTCTGACCGGGGGAACCGCGCTGACCAGCCACCTCCAGCACGTCTATGCCGGCGGCGGGGCAGTGTTTAGGTTCTGAACCGCGGCAAGCGGAGGTGGTGAATCTCAAGTAGCTCATAATGCGGACGCGTCTGGAGCTAGTGCTCACGACCGGCCGGGTTTTGAATTGCTTTCCTTAGGGCCTCTTCGCGTGGCGCTCCCTTGCCTTTCGCGGCATCCACCACGGTTTCGCCTTTGTTGTTACGAATGGAGAGGTCCGCGCCGTATTTGATGAATAGGGGAATAGCGTCATTGTCAACGGTTGTGAAGATCGGCGTCTCACCATCGTTGTTACGAGCATTCACATCAGCGCCGAGTTTGAGCAACTCCTCTTCCACGTCAGTCAGAAAAGTTCCATGCAGTGGGGTATTGCCGAGGTTATCGCGCGCATTAACCTCAGCACCAGCCTCGGCCAAAAGACGGATACATTCTCTACGGGCACCATCTTTGTCCCCATCGCGGTACTCTCCGGCTGCAAACATGGCAGTCTGGCCCTGGCTATCTCTCATTTCGAGTTGTGGATGGTAGCGTAGAATTTCGCGCACCATGTCGGGATTTCCCGATCTGGCCGCGTAGAACAGAATGCTTCCAGCGCCGTATTCGCCCATCAGAAAGCCACCACTGGAATGCTCCAGGGTGAGTTTGCTGAGATTTGCATTAGGATTGGCTCCGTAAGCGATCAGGGCGCGCGACGCGTCCAACCGCCCTGAACCAGCCGCACTGGCCAGAGCGAGGTCTTTATCGTTCTGATCGTTTTTGCTGGCTCCTGCCGCCATCAGAATCTGGAGTGAGTCCGGATTACCGCTGGCTGAACTAAGCCAGCCGGCGTGCTCAAAGGGGGAAACGGTGCCAGGTTCCTGCGGCTTCGGAAATGGCAACAGTTGCAGAGGAATCCCGGCCTCAAGCAGCTCCCTGACCGTGGCTGCAGGACTATGCAGAAGGGATTCCTTCAGCATGACCTGGGCATCGAAGGTGTGAAAGTTGTAGCCCTCCGCCTGCAAAGCCGGTACGAGTCCTTCACTTCCGTTAATCCAGCGATCCGTCCGAGCAAAAGAATCGACTTGATCCTCAAGTTCACTGATAACGGCGGGCATCCCTACCCATTCGCCAACATAGTCTTCTACTTGCTTTTTGTGACCATCGATGTCGATCGATAGGACGTAGGTGGGGTTATCTGTAACACCTGCCCTGTAACTCTCGGCCATGGAATAGAAATCTGCCGCGATAAATTTCCGCGCGAGCTCTCGCAGTTCCGTGGCATTTGCGGCGTCCGTGTGCTTGCCCGCCGCAACCACGTAGCCATGCCCGTTAAATATGATCCCGCCGGTACTGACTGTGACTGTGTAAGAAGGGCAGGTACCAAAACATCCAGTCCGCAGCAGCTGAACGGTCACTTTCGAATTTGAGCGGAGCGCTGGAGGCGTGACATGCTTTTTGGGCAGGCGCTCCGGCGGCACCAGGTCGATGTATTCCTTGATTTCCGCGGTCACGGCTTTACCGTCCTCTTCAAACGGTGTGAACTTCCATTGCATAACTTCGTCTTGCAGCTGCGGCCAGAATTTCAGCAGCTCATTATCGCCGCCTGGATCGGCGGTTAACACCTGGCCCGCCGGTGAAACGGTAAGGGTGAGATGGAGTTGATTGAATCCTGCTGAAACACCTTTTAGCGGGATAGTGCGTCGATGCGGCCTGAGTTCATGTGCACGAGCGGTTTGGTAGTCAAACGAGGGCGGATCGTCATTTGCAGCAAAGCTAAAAGCGCTGCTCAGAAGGCATACGACAAGAATGAGAACACGCATTGGCATGTTGCACGTCATGCGGAAGAACGTATTCATGTTGCTTGGAATGCAGAGTTTCTTCAACAGATTTCGTTATCGGGCCCCGATCGTAGAACAGTTGGAAGAGCTCTCGGGCGGAGATTACCAGCAGCATCAATGAGTTACAAGAGGAGAGCAAAAGAACGGCGGGGCAGGCGATGGGGCTTACGGAGGCACTACTCTGGGTATTCCGCGACCGCCGATTCTGCCGCTGACGCCGACGCAGGTAAGCGAGACGCAGGTTTTGAGGCTCACGCGAGGCTGCAGCGGAGCCGATCCCTCGCTTTCGCCGCGGAAGACTCCAGCAGCGAAGGCATTCTCGCGGGCTTCAGGTCGGGACGGTGCATGCCGGGAGGACGGAGTATGGCGCCTGCGGCAGTTTCCGAAAGGCCTTTGGTTTTGTGGCTCACGCGAGGCTGCAGCGGAGCCGATCCCTTTAGCTTTCGCTGCGGAGGGCGTCAGCAGCGAAGGCATTCTCGCGGGCTTCAGCTCGGGACGGTGTGTGGCGGGAGGACGGTGGATGGCTGGGATTGTGTATGGCGGAGCGACAGGTGGATGAAAGGGTGAAAGCGGATGGCGGGTTCCGGAGTATTGCGGCTGACAGTGGCGAGGGACGGCGGCGAGGGAACAGTGTTTGGCGACAGGAGGGGTGCGGCGAGCGGACGGTGTTTGGCTGGAGGACGGGCCCTTGGCCTACGGCAGTTTCCGAAAGGCCTTTGATTTTAAGGCTCACGCGAGGCTGCAGCGGCGACAATCACGAGGCGGTCCACGGGCGTATGTACACTGTGTGGCAGGTAGACGCTATGACTATCGATATTTCCAAGCAGGCGCGCGCTCAAGCAATCGCCTCGATCCAACGCTACTTTCAAGAGAATTTGCCGGAGCCGATTGGCGAGTTGCCGGCTGGATTAATGCTCAACTTCTTTCTGGAGGAAGTGGGGCCGGCGATCTATAACCGGGCAATCGCAGACGCACAGGCGCGCCTGCAACAGCGGGTAACGGACCTGGATGGCGAGCTATACGCCGAGGAGTTTCAGTACTGGCCCAGGACCGAGCAGAA
>DASTPO010000092.1:0-2579 GCA_035762225.1 Candidatus Angelobacter sp. | reverse complement strand
CCGAATCCGCCGGCTGAGTTCTCGGCGTTCGCGATCACCAGGTCGACCTTGTTGGTCTCCACCACGTGAGTAAGATGATCGCGGACGATTTTCCGTCCCGGACTGCCAAAAATATCGCCAATAAAGAGGATTTGCATGAATATTTGATACTACCATTGGCGCGGCGGCTTATCGCCCGCCTCGGTCCAGCGTCTTATCTCACCAGTTCCACAGTATTCAGAAAATCGTAGTTTCCGGCAGGCCCCACGTGCAGATTGCGGACCCGCGTCGAATGCACCACAACGTTGTCGAAATACCACAAATCGATGTAGGGCAGATCGTTCGCCACAATCCGCTGGATCTCGCCATAAATCTGCTTGCGCTGTTGCTGGTCCGTGCTTCTGCGCCCCTGTTCGATCAGCTGATCCACCCGTGGATTGGAATAGTATCCCCGGTTCGCCCGCTTTGGAGGGAAGCTGGCCGAAGAGAACACGTTTTCAAAAATGTCAGGGTCCTGGTTGCTGTATCCCACCCAGCGTAGGGAATACAGTTGGAACTCGCCTTTGACCACGTCGGAATAAAACGTGGCAAACTCAAAGCTGCGTATGTCCAGCGCGATCCCCACCTGCCCAAGCTGCTGTTGCAGCACGGTGGCCAGCAGCCGGGTATTTTCCTCGGTGTTTGAGGTTTTCATGGTCAGGTGAAAGCGCACGCCGTTTTTGTCTCGCGCGTAACCGGCCGCGTCCAGCACCGCGTTGGCTTTCGCCGGATCGTAGCTGTAATGCGGCACGTCGCCATCGTAGGCCCAGTGTTCGGGCGGAAGCAGGCTGTCCGCGAGCCGCACTTCGTCGCCAAAAAAAGAATGCACCATGGGCTGCCGGTCAATGGCATAGGCCAGCGCCTGCCGTACGCGCATATCACGGAGAATTGGATCGCGCAGGTTGAATGCCAGATATTGCAGGCTCGAGCCCGGCCTTTCAATCACTCCGAGGTGCGGGTCGCGCTTCAGGGCGTTCACTATGTCGGCACTGAGTGAGGTGACGGCAATATCGGCGCTGCCTTTGCGCAACTCCAGCGCGCGGGTCGTGGCATCCGGGACAATATTGAATCGCAGCCGCTTTACTCGTGCGTGCTCGCCCCAGTAATCATCGTTGCGCTCGATCACTACTTCTCCGTCCGGCACCAGGCTCACAAAATGAAACGGTCCTGACCCGACGGGATTTCGGTTGAACCCTTTGTCGCTGCCGTAGGGCACAATGCCGAACGCACCGCTGGTAAGGTTCCAAAGCAGCGGCGCAAATGGTTCGCTCAAGCGCACCACCACGGTGAAGTCGTCAGGCGTCTCAACCGCGGTCACCAGCTTGTAGGTGCTGCCTTTCAGGGTCATCAATGAGCCGTCGCGCATTGTGTCCAGGGTCCACTTGACGTCGCGTGCGGTAAGCGGGCGGCCATCATGGAAACGAATCCCGTGGTGGAGGTGAAATATGTAGGTGAGCGGGTCCGGAGTCTGCCAGCTGTCGGCCGCTCCCGGCTGAAGATTGAAGTGATCGTCTTTGCGGACCAGTGAATCGAATAGCAACTCGTCAATGCGTTCGGACTGCGCATCTGTGCCAACGCGAGGATCAAGGTTAGCCGGG
Organism: Candidatus Angelobacter sp.; assembly: GCA_035762225.1. Taxonomy (GTDB): domain Bacteria; phylum Acidobacteriota; class Terriglobia; order Terriglobales; family Acidobacteriaceae; genus Angelobacter. The sequence continues at coordinate 963 of DASTPO010000092.1, read as the reverse complement.
CTGCTTTCAATCAACACTACCAGCGTGTCGTTATCAGGCCTCTTCGCACATGACAGCAAGCTGGCGACAACGCAGACCAGCAACAATTTCCAGCACAGGGATCGCAGACGCACGCACGGGAAATGATGGTTTGAAAAGGTTGAGTTCCGTGCTCCACTGGGGCGGCCCTGGCTAAGCATACGAGATTTTCCCCAGTACTGCCGGCCGCTCCGCGCCTGTAGCCGATGGAACGTTTCCCGGCTGCTTTTGCCAGGTCAGATACGCCAGCAGGGCAAAAGCCACGGCCTCCTTTGCCTGGCTGGGCACGCCAAATTCATCAGAGTGACGGACCTTCAAGCTAAGCCTGACGCCCTGATCAGCCAGCATTTTCATCAGAGTCTGGTTTTTCGTTCCGCCGCCGGAGACAATCAGGTGCCGGTAATTGCCATGGGGAAGCACAAATCGCTCCACTGCCTGGGCCACGGAAAAAGCGGTCAAAGCCGTGGCGGTGGCAATGATGTCCGCTTTGGCGGCCCTGCCGCAGCGCCGTATGAAGGTCTGCGCGTATTCGCGCCCGAATTCCTCCCGTCCGGCGGTGCGCGGCGGCTTCATTTTGAAATAAGGAGCATCAAGCAACCCTTCAAGCACTGGTTGAAGTATGGTTCCGCGCCCGGCAATCGCGCCATCCTGATCGTAGGGCTTCCTGAAGAGTATTTGCATCAGCTGGTCAATCACCATATTGCCGGGGCCGGTATCAAATGCCATTACCGCGTCAGGCTTCGCGTCAGCGGGAATGGCTGTGAGATTTGCAATCCCACCGATATTTTGCACAATGCGGCCTGCGTGCTTGTCACGGAAGATCGCATAATCCAGAAAAGGTACCAGTGGCGCGCCTTTGCCTCCAGCCGCCATGTCTGCCGGACGAAAATCCGATACCACGGGGACTTCCAGCCGCGCGGCCACCATGGCTGCTTCTCCCGTTTG
>DASTPO010000091.1:0-15993 GCA_035762225.1 Candidatus Angelobacter sp. | reverse complement strand
AGGCTCTGGGCGTCATTGGCCGTCAACTTCGCGCCGTCTGAGCGCAAAACGTAAGGAAACACCCGGGCAATGGCCAGCATGATCCATAAAGAGATGCAATCAGAGATAAGTTGTCCCGCCGCGCGCAGCCAGGTCCATTGTGGACGAAACAAATTCACGATCAACTGGGCTACCACGATCGAAGTTGGCAGCAGCGGCCAGTAGAAATAGGCTCGAAGGTCCGGGCTCAACGTAAGCCCTGCGCCCAGCGGGCCGAAAATCCAATGACCGTACCGAGGCAGCCCCAGCCACCAGACGATAAAAATCACGCTGAACACCAGGCCGAAAACCGATTCCACCCGGGACACCCGTTCTTTGCGCTGCACCACCCGCGGTAATTTACGAGGGTCCCACTTCTGCAAACGGTTGATGCTGGATTGAAATCTCTCCAGCACGGCGAAAACCAGCGTGACGAAGCCGAAGAGCGTAAGCGCGGCGCTCCAGAATGACGCCCAGGTGCCCAGCAGTCCCAATCCGGCATGCTCCGCGCGGAACGACGGCATGAAAAACATCATGCCAATCCACACCAGGATCCAAGGCACCAGATAGCCCAGGGCTACGATCTTCAGGACAAACTCATAGAGCGGAAAAAGCGCCGGCCCAATCAGTGATTGTCGCGGCTGGTAACGCGCCGCCACCCACAACGGGTGGCCAGACTGCTGCAGGATGGCAATCAGCTCTGCTTCAGTCACTGGCCGCCCCACGGATGATTCCTTGTCTTCGATCCGTGACTGAAGGTCGTCACGCAGTTCTGCCGAAATATCGGCCTGCTGCGCTTTGGGCAGCCAAAACCTTACGGCCTGTAAATAGCGTTCAAGAAGATCCATGGCCTATGCCTCCTGCAAAATACGGTCCAGCGATTGGTTAATGCTTTGCCACTCCAGTAAAAGCTGCTGCAAAATCAATTCACCCAGCGGCGACAGCCGGTAGAAGCGCTTGTTCCGCTTGTTCTCTTCCCTCCACTCGCTCACCAGCAGGCCCTGGCTCTCCAGGCGGCGCAGCAGCGGGTACAGCGTGCCTTCATCAATGGCCAGCCCCAGGTCTTCCAGCGCCTTGCGCAGCGTGTAGCCGTAATGCTCGGCCCTTAGTTGCGCCAGCACTGCCACAATCAGGCATCCGCGCCGAAGCTCAAGCTTCAGGTTTTCGAAGAGCTCATGTTGGGTACTGTTATTCATACAGTGTGCAACATACACTATGTGTTACACAGTATGTTTGTCAAGGAAAATCTTTAACAGAATTTTGGTGCGTTACGGGGATGGGCACGCCGACGCCAGCAGATCAAGCGTCCGAAGAGTCGGGCAAACAGCTAAACTCCTGATTTCACGTCGGTTTATTCGTTGTTGATCTCCGCTTGACGGGCAAGTTACCGCCTGTGCATTGCCGGCTTCCGCCCGTTGAACAATTCTGTCTGCGGAGGAAGAAACCATGCGGCTTCAACCCAGAAACCATGCAGTGATCATCGCAACCACCATTATTCTTTTCGCGGCATCCAGCGTCGCCTTCGGGCAAAACTGGGGCTCGGCTCAGCTTCCACGCCCAGGGACGCCGCGGAGTTCGTCTCCGTACCTGCAAGACAACATGTGTCTGTCAACCCTGGCCCAGGATAGGTCGGCCCCCCAGGGCTCGCCTTTTGCCAATGGGCAAACCCGAGTGCAGCTCGCCGACAACGCCCGTTGCGCCGAGTATCGGACTACGGCTTACCGCGAGGAAGAGCGTGAAGCTGAACTCGCCTACTTTGAGAGCCAGCGCCGCCGCGAAGAAGCGCGGGCTGAAGCTATTCGCGCGGCCATGATGGAGCCCCAGGCGCACGCTGACCCCGAAGCCCCGGACCAGTCAGACCTGTTGAAGAAATCACACGACCGGGATTTCATCTTGCGCAATTTTCACACCATGTACATTGACGCGCACGAAGCGCGATATTTTAAAGCCGACCAGATGAAAGCCGCCCTGGGCCGAAACAAGGAATTTCAGAAGCTGAACATCCGAATCGTGGACGACCCGCGCGTCGCCGATACGGTGCTCAAGGTCAGCTACACCTTTGCCTGGGACTATCCTTTTGAGCTGTGGCACCGGAACACCACATTTGTTCTGGTCTCCGGCAAAGGCGAAGGCCCATTCTCCGGCCCGCTTGGCGCCGCCGATGTCGCCCGGCAATTCGTCAACACGGTGAAGGAGTGGCGCGAGGTGACCAAGGCGAGAAAAGCAGATGCGTTGGCCACAGATCAACACTGAAACCGGGCTTATGTCGAATCAAGGCAGATAAGGCCTGCGGATCAACATGCCTTGCCTTACATATAGATGACGTAGGAGCTGAACCATAGCGCGCTGGGCAGGCTGCCCGGTTTTCGCGCCGTCAGGATCACGTTGTAATCCTGCGAGACGGGCAGCGCGTCAAGAAACTGGGGATCGCGACGGTCCGGCTGCACCGTTGCCAGATAGCGCAGAAAATCCTCCAGCCGGTGCCCGCCGTCATAGCAGGAGCCGTCAAAGGAGAGGTCTACATTTTCGGTATTGAAATGGCAGGCCAGTGAAGCGGCCAGCGAGACTGCATGCTCATATGCTTCAGGCGTCACTCTTCCCGGCTCCGGGTTATCAAACACCAGGCGCAGACGGCGCTCATCTTCGCGTGTGAACTCGCGCACTTTGAGCGCGCCGGTCTTGGCCGTGGCTTTCCAGTCCACAAAGCGTCCCGGGTCCTGGGGCGTGTGCTCGCGGATGCGGTACAGCTCGCTCCCGCGCCCGCGCACAAAAGATACAAACTCGCCGGTAATCATGGGGAGCAGATCGAGAAAATCGTCCGGTTCCAGCAGGGCCGGATACACCAGCAGATCGCGCTCCAGGCTGACTTTCCTGCTTTTGATCAGGAAGGAAAACGGAAAGCGAGTAGCCAGGCTGAAACCTGTTTGCGAGTAGAGGCCGCGGCGCGGGAATGTCAGCTCCACCTCCGTGCTGGCCATGTTTCTGGGCCCCACATAAACAAAATAAACCGGCCGGGAGAGGATCTTGCTTTGCTGCGGCGGCGGCATCTTCTTCCGTAAAACGTAGTCGGGTAGGCGGAGCCAGTGTCGCCGCCTGGGAAACACAAACTCGGTCTTGCTCCACTCCCAGCCACGCCGCTTTTTCTTCTTGTCTTCCGGAGTGAACACCTTCACGGAAAACGCCGGCATCCACAGCCGGGGATTGGTAAGTTGTACGCGTATCTGCACCGGTCGCATGGCAAATGCGTTTCGGGGCACGATCACATCCAATTCCAGCCGGCGCAACACCGCGGCCGAGGCCAGGCCGGAAACCACAATCGCCGCCAGCATGGCTGCCACCACGATGAACAACAGGTTATTGGCTGTGTTCAGCGCCGCCATCCCAATCATCAGCAGGACGAAAAGATAAGCGATGCCCTCGCGCGTGAGTTCATAATCGAACGCGTCTTTCATGCGCGCGGCGGCTACACGGCGGGTAAGGTACGGCACCGTCAGCAGCCCAACCACGCCTGCCAGCAGCAGCGCGGTGGTGGCAAAAACCGCGGTAGCCAGCGGATTGCCCCGTTCGCGCGCCACGGACGAAAACACTGCCGCCATAAACGCCAGCCCCAGCCCCGCGACAGCCAGAAAAAAACGCTGCCACGCTTCGCGATCCACGTTCGCCAGGGCGGATTTTAGGTATTCCCGCATTGCCAGCGCTTAGTGTGGCACAGGCCCGCAAGATTCGGGTAGTGCCTTTAGATCATGTCGTTTGTGTTCGCGCCGGCGCGCGTTCCAGAAAGTCCAGAACCAGCCGGTTGAATTCTTCCGGCGTCTCCTCGAACGGCAGGTGCCCCGCGCCCTCAATCAGTGCCAGTTCACTTGCGGGCAGCTTCTGCAGCAGGACCTCGGAAGATCGGATGTCCACGGCTGTATCTCGCGTGCCCCAGATCAACAAGGCCGGCGTTTGTACGCTTTGGAAAGATTTTTCTAATGCTGACAAATCCTTGTCCCAGTTGCGCAGGGTGTTCACGATATTGGGCACACGGCCTCGGCGCAGCAGGCGTTGTGAGTAGCCGTCCACGGTTCCTGCCGGAATCCGTGATCGCTCGCCGTACATGCGTTGCACAGCGACCGGATGCAAGGGCCGCGAGAAGGGCATCGCCACCCTTAGCAAGGTTGCTCCAGAACGCCGGCTAAAGAAGCGTACCCGCCCTTTCCCGTTCTGCGACCATGGATTCACCGGGGCAGCCAGCACCAGGGAGCGAACCCTGGAACTCATGGCCGCAAGCAAAACCGCCACCCCGCCGCCCCACGAGGCCCCCAGCACGTCCACTGATTCCATATGGTTCTGTTCCATCCATTGCGCCAGGCGGAGCGCCTGCGCACGCATGCTGCAATCCAGGTCGACCGGGGCGTCGGACTCTCCAAATCCGGGAAGGTCTACGGCAAAGGTCGTATGTCCCGCTGAGAATTCAGGGATATTGAAGCGCCAGCAGAAATTGCCGCCGATCAGCCCATGAATCAAAAGTAATGGCGGACCGGACCCAGCCCGTAAATATTCCATTCGGGCGCCGGCAATGTCAGTGGAGCATTTCTGGATATCCATAACCTTCGGCCAAACACACGGAAACAACCCATTTTCCGGTTCGGGTAATCAAATTAAATGTTACTGCCTCTGTCGCTTCTTGATTTGCGGGATCTCCTCCAAAGTCCCGCAATTTTTGTGACCGGAAGAACATTTTCCGGGCTGAAACCATCCATTTCCCTCTCATACCAAAATTCACACATAAACTTCCAAATTTAATAGCTTTTCTCCAGTCCGCCATCTATAATTTTATAACTCTAAGTAAACACGCGCTTTATTCATTGGACGAGCGAATCTTTCATGGCATCCGAGTTGCATCAATCCGAACACAGCTATCGGCTACACCATCGTAAGCCGGGCGCTGAAGGTTTCAGAAGGCAGAGGATGCGAAAGGATTCCTTAGTCCGGTTTTCGGCTATAGGCTTGGCGATCATAACCGCTGCCCTGGTGGTTTTCGCTGTCATCAACTGGCAAAAAGAGAGCCAGAATTCCACCCCCGACGACGGTGTCTGGTGGAAGGAAGATGCCAATGGCCTGACCGCCAAAGGCCTGGTCGCCAATGGCCCGGGCGAAAAAGCCGGCATCAAGATCGGCGACCATCTGCTGCGCATGAACGGCCAGCCCAGCGAACAGTCGATCAAAAACATCATTGAGTTTGAAAAGCTGCTCTACCGCAGCGGGGTTTATTCCCGCGCCACCTACCTGCTGGACCGCCACGGTGTAAAGGTTGAGATCTACCCGGTAATCCCGATACCGGCTGACAATTCCATGCGCGTTGGCCAGCGGCTGATTGCGCTGATTTACCTCGGAATCGGCTTCTACGTTCTGTTCCGGCGCTGGACTGCTCCCAAATCCACCCATTTTTATGTCTTCTGCCTGGTGTCGTTCGTACTTTACTCGTTCCATTACACCGGCAAATTGAACACATTTGACTGGATCATCTTCTGGGGCAACGTCGCCGCCGGGGCCTTGCAGGCAGCGCTGTTCCTGCACTTTGCCCTGACCTTCCCGGAGCGCCGCAATTTAAGCATGAAATTGCGCAGCCTGCTCGCGTTTGTGTACCTTCCGGGCGCGATCTTATTGGGAGGCTGGATCTTTGCCCGGCTGGAGCTCCGCGCCAGCGAATCCTTGCGCTGGAACCTTGACCGGCTCCAGATGCTTTACACCACGGTTTACTTCGTCAGCGCTGCCGTGGTGTTGTGGCGGAGTTATCGCCGGGCCAACAATCCTCTGCAACAGCAGCAGTTGAAGTGGATCTCCCGCGGCACTCTCCTGGCCATTGGGCCCTATACCGTGGTCTACGTCATCCCGTATCTGTTGGGTGCTTTGCCTAACACGGCGATGAAAGTGTCAGTGCTCTCGCTGGTCTTCCTGCCCGTCACCTGGGGGTACGCCATTGTGCGCTACCGCCTGATGGACGTGGACATCGTCTTTAAGCGGGGCGTGGCCTACACGCTGGCGACGGCTGCGATTGTGGGTGCGTACTTCGTCGGCATCGGAAGCCTGGCCGGCTCGATTACCACGAAATATCCCAACACCGGCACCGCCGGGCTGATCGCGGTGATCATCATTACCGCGCTGGTGTTTGAGCCGCTCAAGAACTGGATTCAGGTCAGGGTTGACCGCTTCTTCTACCGCAAGCGCTATGACTATCGCCGCACCCTGATCGAGTTTGGCCGTGAATTGAGCTCGCAAATGGACCTGGGCCCCATGCTCAGCTCCGTGATTGACCGCCTCTCCCACACGCTGCTGGTAGACCGTATCGCCATCTTCCTGGCTACGGACGCCAATGCCGAAGAATTTGTGATGGAGAAGTCATTCGGCATCAGCTATACCGGCTCTCTCGACCTGAGCTTCCTGGTGGTGGAGCGTCCTGAGCACTACGCCGGCCATATCTTCTTCGACAACACGCGCAAAGCTTTGCAGGAAAGCGCTTCGGCGCGCGAAACCATCGCCAAGCTGAACTTGAATTACTACATCCCCTGCACCGTGCAGGGACGCATCATCGCGGTGATGGGGCTGGGCAAGACCATGGCCGGGGAATTCCTCTCCAGTGAAGACGTCGAGCTGCTGGAGACGCTGGCCGGCTATATCGGCATCGCCCTGCAAAACGCCCGGCTCTATGCCTCGCTGGAGCAGAAAGCCAGCGAATATGAGCGCCTGAAGGATTTCAACGAAAACATCGTGGAATCCATCAGCGTCGGCGTGCTGGCGGTGGATCTGGAAGACCGCATCGAGTCGTGGAACTCGCAGATGGAAGTGATGTATGCCATGCCCCGGTCGCAAGTGCTGGGTGAGCGGCTGAGTGACGTTTTTCCGGGCGCGTTTATGGAAGAGTTTTATCGCGTGCGCCAGAACCCGGGCATTCACAATCTGTACAAGTTCCGGTTGCACACGCGCGTGGGTGATACGCGCACCGCCAACATTGCCATTGCTCCTCTGGTCACCCGGAAATTCAGCGTGATTGGCCGTCTCATCATCGTGGACGACATCACCGAGCGCATTGACCTGGAATCGCAGCTGAGCCAGGCGGAAAAGCTCTCCTCCATCGGCTTGCTGGCTGCGGGCGTGGCCCATGAGGTGAATACGCCGCTGGCCGTGATCTCCAGCTATGCGCAAATGCTGACCAAGCAGATCAACGGTGATGCCCGGCTGGCGCCATTGCTGGAAAAGATCACGCGCCAGACCTTCCGCGCGTCAGAGATCGTAAACAACCTGCTGAACTTTTCCCGCACCAGCGCCACCGAGTTCAGCGCCATCGATCTCAACAAGATCATCGCGGACACGCTTGCCCTGCTGGAGCATCAGCTCAAGACTTCGCATATCAAGGTGGAGACCAGCCTGTATCCCGGGCTGCCCATGATCCACGGCAACGCAGGAAAGCTGCAACAGGTTTTCCTGAATCTTTTCCTTAACGCGAAAGACGCCATGGCCGCCAACGGCGGCACGCTCAATATCAGCACCGCCAACGGCGACGCGGTGCAGGTCAGGATCAGTGACAGCGGCGCGGGAATTGCGCCGGAGCACATCAGCAAGATTTACGATCCGTTCTTCACCACCAAAACCAACCCTCGCGAAGGCCAGTCGCGGGGCACCGGCTTAGGGCTTTCTGTTACCTACGGCATTATCCAGGAGCATGCAGGCAAGATTCGCGTGGACTCCCATCCCGGTCAGGGAACAAGTTTTCAGCTGGAATTTCCCATGAGAAAGGCAGTCAATGTCTGAAGCTGCGGTCTTAAGTCACCCCCACACCGAAGCGAGCCATGGCGGATCCGTCCTCATCATCGATGACGAGGCGGCCATCCGCGAATCACTGGAAACCTTGCTGGAATTTGAAGGTTACACCGTGGAGTCGGCGGAAACCGCCGAAGAAGGCCTGGCCCGCCTGAACGAGCAAACCTTTGATCTTGTGCTGCTCGACTTCGCCCTGCCCGATCGCAATGGCCTGGACGTGCTCACCGAGATCCGCGGCCGCGACTCCCAGTTGGCGGTGATCATGATTACCGCCTACGGCACGCTGGATAACGCCGTGCGCGCCATGCAACAGGGCGCCACCAACTTCATCCAGAAGCCCTGGGACAATGAAAAACTTCTGGCTGACGTGCGCGCCTCAATCTCGCGCCGCCGCGTCGAGGAAGAAAACGAGCAACTCAAGCGCGCCCTGAAGCAGCGCTATAGCTTTGAGCAGATCGTGGGCAAGTCAGATTCGATGCTCAAGATCTTCGACCTGGTCGGCCAGGTTGCGTCCAGCCGTTCCACCGTGCTGATCCAGGGTGAAAGCGGCACCGGAAAAGAGCTCATCGCCAAGGCCATCCACGCCAACTCGTTGCGCAAGAACCACCCGTTTGTGCCGGTCAATACCGGCTCCATGCCGGCGGACCTGCTGGAATCGACGCTCTTCGGGCACGTTAAGGGCGCTTTTACCAGCGCCGTATCCTCGAAAAAAGGCCTGTTTGAAGTGGCTGATACCGGCACCATCTTCCTGGATGAGATCGGCACCATGAGCCTGGAAACCCAGGCCAAGATCCTGCGCGTGCTCCAGGACCGCAAATTCATGCATCTGGGCGGCGTCCATGAGCTTCAGGTCGATGTCCGGGTGATTGCCGCAACCAACATTGATCTCCATCTGCTGGTGCGCGAAGGCAAGTTCCGTGAAGACCTTTTTTATCGCCTGAACGTGATTACCGTTGACCTGCCGCCGTTGCGCAGCCGCTCAGAAGACATTCCGTTGCTGGTGGGTCATTTCCTGGAAAAATTTGCGCGGGAGAATGGCAAGTCCATCAGCCATATCTCACCGGAGGCATTGCGGCCTTTGATGGATTATGGATGGCCCGGCAACGTGCGCGAACTGGAGAACGTGATTGAACGCGCCGTGGTGCTCTGCAATGGCCCGGCAGTCGGCATTGACCTGATACCGGACCACATTGTGGGCCGCGGATCGGAGGGCAAGATGCTGGAACACCGTCCCGATGCGTCATTGTTTGAGATTGTGGAAGATTGCGAGCGCCGCCTGATCGTCAACATGCTGGAGAAATGCAACTGGAACCAGACCGACGCCGCGGAGCGTTTTCATATTCCGCTCTCCACGCTCAACCAGAAGATCAAGCGGCTCAATATCGAGATCAGGAAGAAGGGCTCGCGGGAGTAGGAGCCGGCTCGCTGAACTTTTTCTTCTGCCAAAGCCGCAACGCTACCAGTGCGATCAGGAACGCATACGATCCCGCTGTGGGGCTGAAAAGCGTGGCCGCCATAGCCATGCCCACCGCCGTCGGGAAAAAGATGATTTGCTGCGCCAGCGCCCGGGCCGTCCGCGGATCGTCCTCATTGAGCAGCTTCTTCTTTTTTGCCACCAGCCATTGCAGCGCCAGCAAAGCGGCGGCTAAGAACATGTTGCCGTAGTAAATCTCCTGCGCCGCCCGGTTGTGCACAAAGTGGCCCAGCAACCCGCAGGAATATGGCATGACCGAAATCGACATCAGGAACACCAGGTTCAGCCACACCAGCGCAATCTGCAAATGACGGACGAAATGCATGGCCAGGTGGTGCATCAGCCAGAGCACTCCGCAATACATAAACGAAATCACGAAGCTCAGAAACTCCGGGCCTTGTTCGCCGATCCGCCTGAGCAGTTCAGACGCACCTGCGGATTTGGGCATCTCCGGCACCTTTAACTCCAGCACCAGCAACGTCATGGCGATGGCAAAGATGCCGTCCGTGAGCGCTTCCATCCGCCCTTTTGACAGCAGCAGGCTGTGAATAAGCTTTCTGGGTGAGACCGTTGGCGTGTTCATCCGCGTGCGATTGTAGTGGACTGGGATGCAGCCTTCAATCCATCATTCCAGCGGCCTGGAAACAACATACCCGGGCCTACGGCGTCCTTCGTCTTCATCTGACATCGTGTTGGGAGCCGCCGTGGCCATTCTGCTATATTTGACCTCTTGGATGGCATTCACTTCCCCGTTTGAACTCGCGAAGCGTGTCGCCCTGGTTGTCCAGGAATATACCTACCTTTCACTGCGTGCCATCGCCAATCTGTTCCGCAAACCGCTGTACATGGCGGACATCATCCAGCAAGCTGACTTCATCGGCGTAGGTTCGCTTCCCATTGTGGTGCTGACCGGAATGTTCACCGGAATCGTGCTGGCGTTGAATACCTCCAAGACGCTGGAACAGTTCGGATCGTTGTCGCTTACCGGCACGCTGGTTTCCTATTCCATGGTGCGCGAACTGGGGCCCGTGCTCACCAGCCTGATGGTGGCGGGCCGCAACGCGTCCGGCATGGCCAGCGAACTGGGATCGATGAAGGTGACGGAACAGATCGATGCCATGCGCTCGCTGGGCACCGATCCATACAAGAAACTGGTTACGCCACGCGTTGTGTCCACCGTGGTGATGCTGTTTTTTCTGACGATCATTTCCGACCTGGTCGGCCTGGTAGGCGGCTGGCTGATCGCTTTCCTCATGCTAGGGCTCGACACCGACCAGTATTGGAACAGCGCTTATCAGATCCTGAAATACAATGACGTGATCACAGGCCTGGTCAAACCGCTGGTCTTCGGCTTCATCATCGCCACGGTCGGCTGCTTTTACGGCATCAACACCAAGGGAGGTACCCAGGGCGTGGGCCGGTCCACCACGCAAGCCGTTGTGTGGTCCTCTGTTCTCATTCTGGCCGTGGACGCGGTGCTGACCCAGCTCTTTATTTCACTGCGATGACAGATATACCACTTTACGAGAATGGCGCTCCGGACACCGTCCACAAAGCCATCATCTTTGAGGATGTCTCCATCAGCTTTGACGATGTTTCTGTGCTCCAGGGCGTCTCCTTTGAGCTCAAGCGCGGTGAAACCAAGGTCATTCTCGGCATCGCGGGATCGGGCAAGAGCACGATCCTCAAGCTCTGCCTGGGACTGCTGAAGCCTGATTCCGGCCACATTTACGTGCTCGGGCATGACGTGACGACCATGTCGGAAGCAGATTTGTTTGACCTGCGCAGCAAGGTCGGCATCGTCTTCCAGGAGAGCGCGCTGTTTGACTCGCTCAACGTGCGCGATAACGTGGCATTTCGCCTGATGGAAGAGCACCTGCCGGAAGCTGAGGTGGAAAAACGCGTTCGCGAGGCCCTCAGCTTTGTGGAGCTGGAAGACACGTTGAACAAGCTTCCTTCGGAACTTTCCGGCGGCATGCGCCGGCGCGTGGGCATTGCCCGCGCCATCATCACGCAGCCTGAAGTCCTGCTCTATGACTCGCCCACCGGCGGGCTCGATCCGATCACCTCAACCACCATCATCGAGCTGATCATGAAGCAGCGCGACGTGTACAAGACCAGCGCTCTGATGGTCAGCCACCGCCTGCAGGACGGATTTACCCTGGCCGGCCACTATTTTGATCCCGCGACCAGGCATATGAAATCCAATGACGGCATGCCATCGCGCGAAACCCACACCAGCTTTATGATCCTGCGCGACGGCAAAGTGATTTTTCAGGGCACCGCGCCCGAACTGGGCAAAGTGGAAGATCCGTACATCAAGGAATATATTTCTTAGGCGGAGCAGGTCAGGCTTTTTTCAAGAGGGCGTTGGCGTCTTCAAAGCGGCGCGCCATCTTCTCGCCGCTGCACTGCTGTTCCAGCAGGGTCTCGGCGTCCCACTCGCTGCGCGGCACGCCAAAGAAATCGCCGCCATAAACGTGCAGCGCGCCCGTAAGCCGGGGGATAGGATTGCTCACGGAATGAATAATATCGCGGCCCAGCGGCTCAGCATCCTTCTCGCGCAATGCCCGTGCCCCGGCGGCTTCAACCAGTCCAGCGCTGCCTGGCACGCGCCGCCAGAAAATATTGTCTTCACGTCCCGTGTACAGCCCGATGATCGCCCACATCTGGTGGTTGTGCGGCAGCAGGTTCATCCACGGCGCCCAGATCACGTTCAGGATGGTGAGATCGTCAGAGCGATAGAGCGTTTGCATCTCCGCCTGCCGCGGTTCGCCCAGCGCCTTCAGCACCGCCGAAGGCGTGGATACGGCACGCGCCACCACCTCGCGCACCGCCCGCTGCGGCATGCTTTCCCGCAGCGCTGCTCGGCAGTCGGAAACAAATTGGTCAAGCTCAAACATCGGAAAATCCGGATTTTGTGCTTACTTGCCGGCTCTTGCTGCGGCAGCAGCCTGGGCACGCCGCGCTGCCAGCCTTTCCTGCAAAGCCTTGATGCGCTTCTTTGCGGCCGGCCTTGACGCCAACTTTTCCAGATGTGAAAGAAACACGGGATCGATCTGCTCCTTCCTCACCTGGGGAATATATTCACCAAACTTGGCCCAGAGAAAATAAGGCTCGGTGTTGGTCTCAAAAAACAGCTGCTCGTTGATGGCGCCGAGCAGCACCATGGCCGCAGCCATGTTCCAATACGTCAGCACCTGCCGGAACCATGCGTTCGGCTCCGTGCCATAGCCTGTTACCACGGCCTTGAATTCTTCGTAGTTTTGCGGCCAGAACTCTGACACAACATATTTCCGCGCCGCCCTCATCACCGGCTCACGGCGCAGATCGTAAAGTTGCAGGACCAATTGCGCTTCTTCTGTTTTTGGCTTGGCCATAAATCAATACTCCTCGAAAAATCAGCCGGCTTCCCGCTGTTCGCCATCTTCCCTCGGTTTGGTCATCCATTCCGGCGTAGGGATGGAACGTGAGTAGTCGCATTTCACCGCCGCTGCTGCCGGTGCGGCCTCTTCCGCCGGCGCGCCCTTCTTTCCCCGCGGCTTTCTCTTAGGCTTCGGCTGCTCTTCTTCCTCCGCCGACTTCTTGCTATTGTTCGGGCAAACCAGCAGCGACCCCGACTTCAAATGCTTCTCCAGCATGTACGGGCTGCCGCATTGCGGGCACGCTTCCGCCACCGGCCTGTAGGCTGACGTGAACTCGCACGCCGGATAGTTGGAGCACCCGTAGAACGTGTTGCCGCGACGCCGGGCTTTCTTTTCCACCAGCTCGCCGTCCGCGCACTGCGGGCACTTGACCCCGATAAAATTCTGCTTGATGTACTTGCAATCCGGATACCCGCTGCACGAGACAAACTCTCCATAGCGGCCGTGGCGCAGCACCATGTTGCGATTGCACTTGGGGCAGTGCTCTTCCAGCGGCACGTCGGGGACCCGCTTGCCCTGGTCAAGACGGCGCGTGGTCTTGCAATCCGGATATCCGGTACAGGCCATGAACTGGCCAAAACGGCCGCGCTTCAAGACCATGACGCGTCCGCAGTTTTCGCAGTATTCATCCTGTCCGGTCTCCGGCATTTCCGCGGTATCGAACTCAGGAAGGTTGACCGGGTTTTCCTTGGTAAACGTGCAGCTCTCAGGATCATCCTTTTTATACGAGCTGCAAGCGTAGAACGAGCCGTGCTTGCCCCACTTGAGCACCAGCGGAGAGCCGCACCGCTCGCACTTCTCGTCGGTGGGCTTCTCCATCCGCTTCACGTTTTCCATGTGCTTTTCGGCGTAGCGGAGGTCTTTGGCAAATTTTTTGTAGAAACCGCCCAGTGCGTCAGTCCACTTTTCCTTGCCTTCTTCTATCTCGTCCAGCTCTTCTTCCAGCCGCGCGGTGTAAGCGGGATCAAAGATCTCTTCGAAGTTCTTTACCAGAAGATCGGTGACCACCAGCCCGGTTTCCGTGGGGATGAACTTGCCGCCAATCTTGGTCACGTACTGCCGCTCCAGGATGGTGGACAGAATGGTTGAGTAGGTGGATGGCCGGCCGATGCCGCGCTCTTCCAGCTCTTTTACCAGCGACGCTTCATTGAACCGCGGTGGCGGCTCGGTAAAGTGCTGCTCCGGCTTCAGTTCTTTCAGCGCCAGCTTTTGTCCGATCTCGAGCGTCGGCAGCTTGTGCTTCAGCGCCTCGTCTTCTTCATCCTTGGCGTCCTTGGACTCTTCATAGACCTTCAGGAAGCCTTCAAATTTCAAGACCGACCCGGTCACGCGGAAGGTGAATGATTCCGCTCCGCTCCTGGCTTCAATATCCACGCCCGTCTGGTCGAAAACCGCCGGCATCATCTGCGAAGCCACAAAGCGTTGCCAGATCAATTTGTAGACTTTGTATTCGTCTTCCTGAAGATATTTCTTGATCTCGTCAGGATGACGCGCAACGGAAGACGGCCGGATGGCTTCATGCGCCTCCTGTGCCGCCTTGCGCGATTTGTACACGTTGGGCTGCTCGGGCAGAAAGTCTTTTCCAAATGACCCGTTGATCAGCTCGCGCACCTCGGTCAGCGCGTCCGGCGAGACCTGCACGGAATCGGTACGCATATAAGTGATAAGGCCGACCGAGCCTTCTTCACTGCCCAGATCAATGCCTTCATAGAGCCGCTGCGCGATCATCATCACGCGCTTCACGCTGAAGCGCAGCTTGCGTGATCCATCCTGCTGCAGCTTGCTGGTGGTGAAAGGCGGAGCCGGACTGCGCCGGCGCTCTTTCTTTTCCACGTTGCGCACAGACCACTCCGCCTTTTCCAGCGCGGTGGTGATCTTTTTGGATTCCTCTTCGTTCGGGACTTCAGTTTTCTCGTCGCCCCGGCCGACAAAACGCGCGTCGAAGGCAGGCGGTTTGCTGGCCGCCAGATGCGCATCAATGGTCCAGTATTCTTTCTTCTCGAACGCTTTGACCTCGCGCTCGCGTTCCACAATCAGGCGCAGCGCCACAGTCTGCACGCGTCCGGCAGAGAGCCCGCGGCGGACTTTGTCCCACAACAGCGGGGAAACCTGGTAGCCCACAATGCGGTCCAGGACGCGGCGGGTTTGCTGCGCGTCCACCAGGTTGCGGTCGATGTCACGCGGATGCTTGAAAGCCTCCTGCACCGCCTTCTTTGTGATCTCGTTGAACGTGACCCGATGGACCGGCGTGCCGCCTTTTTTCTTTTTCCTGGAGCCATTCTCGCTCAGCTCTTCTTCCAGGTGCGCGGCGATGGCTTCGCCTTCGCGGTCCGGGTCAGGCGCCAGGTAAATGGCGACCGCGCCCTTAGCCAGCTTCTTCAGCCTGGCCACGACTTTTTCTTTCCCGGGGATGACGACGTATTCGGTGGAGAAATCGCCTTCCAGGTCAACACCAAGCTGGCTTTTGGGCAGATCTTTGATGTGCCCAAGCGAGGCTTCCACTTCATAGTCCTTGCCCAGATATTTATTGATGGTCTTCGCCTTGGTGGGCGATTCGACGATGACTAGTGATTTTGGCAAAGCGTTTTAGTCCTGTTCTGAAGCTAACATAATTGAAAAGCTGCTAGCCACTAGCCGCTAGCTCCTGGCCTACCGTTTCGCAACACCAGCTGCCATTGCGCCAGCGGCGGGCTTTCCCTGTATAGAACTCACCAGAGACGTTAACATACGCTGTACTTCCTGCAGTTTCTTCTCGATGTTCTGATGCGCAGCAGCTTGCAAAAATTTGAGATCGCGGGCAAGTAACAAATGATGTTCAACTTCTGAAGCGGAGCCGCGAGCGATCTGCAAAAATCGAACCAACTCGCCGTCGGACCGCCTTCCGCATCCTTCGGCGATATTAGCACCAACGGAAACCGCCGCTCGTCGAAGCTGGCTTGTCAAGCCATACATCTCATCACGAGGAAAACCTCTGGACGCTTCATATATAACGAGCGCCAAGTCGTACGCCTTGTGCCAGACTTTGAGTTCTTTAAAGTCCTTCAATCGTTCTCCGATCAAGACGCGATTCACCTATGAACTTGGTCTGGCTAGGAGCCAGAAGCTAGCAGCTAGAATCTTTCAAAAGCTCTTCACATAATTCTTCCCCGCCATCTGCTTCACCTTCCCGCTCATTTCCAGCTCAAACAGCGCGGTGAAAACCTCCGACGATGACATCTGGCCCTCCAATTTCTCCATGATTACGTCGATGTGAGTAGATTCGTCCTGGCGCAGGAT
>DASTPO010000090.1:0-10902 GCA_035762225.1 Candidatus Angelobacter sp. | reverse complement strand
GGCGTGGTCCGTGGAGATGCTGTCCGGCATAGCTTCATGCATTCCCACGATCAGCGTGCGAACGGCGGAGTCTTTCCCCGCTTTTGTGACCCTGTCTTTAAACCAGCCGAGTTGGGCCGGGCCCAGAATGTGGGAAGCGTTGTCCAGATAGATAAAATCCACTCCGCCTTGAATCCAGTGGTAGTAATTTCTGGGCGAAATCACGCACGGCGCGGGCGACGGCTTGTCGCAATCATGGTCTTTTGCGCGCTGGGCTTTTACCGCCGGCGCCAGAAGCCAGTCAGCGAAGTAGGCGGTGAACTGCGAACTGTTTATCTCAGGTTGCAAGGATTGAGGGCTTCCCAAAGGGTAGCCTTTGGGCGGAATCACCTCATGGTTTCCCAGGCCGAGATAAAAAGGCGTTCGGCCAAAGGGATAAATCTGGTGTTTCACGAAATCAGGCCACGCCTGTTTGAGATAGTCGCCGCAGGCAAGCTTTTTACCGTCGGATTGATGATCGGCGAATGCCATGTCTTCATCCACCATGTAAATGGCACGCAGATCGCCCAGGTGCCAATAGAAAGACGGCTGGAAGCGGCTTGCGCTGTGTGCGGCGATGGCCGGCATAATCACGTCACCACAGTTGCGCGAGTCTCCGGAAACGATGAAGCGCCATGAGCCCGCTTCGAGCGGTTGGAGATGGCTCTGCTGGCTTTGGTCCGCAGCTTTATTTTCCGCTCGGAATATGTCTTTGCCCTTGCGGCAATAAGTGATTGCCAACACCGTAAACGCGAGGCTGATCACGAGCAGCGTGAGCAACGCCAGCGCACCGAAAACGTTATTTGATTTGGTTGGCAAAATCTTGATCCGATAACGTTGCTAAATCCAAGTTCTGTTCCCGGAGCTACATGTTGATGGTTTCCGGCGGAGCGGGATCTTTCTGTGTTGCAACAAAATAATCGCGCCAGACGGTGATGGCAAAATTGTTGCCGTAAGACCTGTAAGCGCCATAGCAGCGCAAAGATCCCAGCAGGGCCATAGCAGAACAGAGGGCCAGCGTGCCGGCATGCGCCGGAGTCACGGCACTCCCGCGTCCAAGGGCGTAGCCCACACCCGCCGCCACCAGGAGGATGCAAAATGCTCCCAGCAACTCCAGCAAATTTTTCCCGACAGGCCCAAGGTCCCGCCGCAAAACCTGCGCGGAAGCGTTGACTGCCCCAAGTACGCCGATGACAACCACGATCACGACGGCGCACTCGATACAGGAAGCATGGAATATGCTGAAGGCCCAGCCCGCGTAATAGAAACATGCAACGGTCAGGCTGCAAGCCAGGCCACGCGTCAGCGCGTACATGCCTTCGAACTGTTCTGCATAACTGACTTCTTTGGCCCGGATGAGCGTGTGGCGCGCAAGAAAGAAAGCGTCGCGGCGCGCCTGGTCCACTTTCAACGTTGCATTTGAGTTGTCCACGTCAAGGTCAAGGGTCAGCTTTTTCTTAACAGCGGCAGCCAGATTGGTTTTGAATTCCGCGGTCAGGCTGCTGTCACTCTTATCCAAAACGACATCGGAGGGATAGCGCGGGTGGCCGTCGTCCCCTGTGGCCACGGATGTGGGAATCACTTTGGTGGCGACCATTTGCAGCAGCTGCCCGGCTATGTAGGCCATGATTACGGCGATCAAGGCTGATGCCCAGGAACTTGCCGGCCAGCTGTTTAGCACCAGGCCGTGAGGAAGGCACAACAAAAGAAGGATTGCCGCTCCGGGGATGAAGTAGCCGTAAATATCGTAAAAATTAAACTTATCGATCAAGCGCTTGCGTTCTCGCGGTGGTTCAGGACATTTGCGAAAGCAGAGACTCTACCACATCCTGAACGCGTTGCGACTGATTTTTCGCGATGAAGACCGAACCCACGCGCTGGTGGCCGCCGCCGCCGAATTTCTCAAACGCGCGGCCCAGAGGGATGCTGTCAAATTCCATCCAGGGGTTTCGCATGGCCGTAATTGCGGCACCCTCCTCCGAGCGGATCACGCCGATGGAGTAACGCGCGTGGGGCGCGAAATAATAGGGTGCGTAGCGGCTGACAATGGCGTCGTTCTGCTTGTGGGCTTCGAACGTGGCGATCTCGCCGCGCTCGATATGAATCTGGCTTTCCACCTGCTTCAGACCTGCGAGGATCCGGCGCCTGACTTCATCATGCCGGGACTTGACTTCGGGGAGCGCCGCCACGTGCGCCAGTCCGTGCGAGCGTAATTCGCGCAACAGGAAAACCGCGTAGTCTTTGGACTCGTCAATCAACAGGGTGCGGCTGATCTGAAGCGCGGGATCGTCGCCCAGGATAGCCTCTTCGACGGAAGAGTAGGCGGCCGTGTCGATCTTCTCGGCTGCGTCAACCATGGCGGCGAAGTGCGGGTTGCCGGCAAAGAATTGCCTGAAATGCCGGAAAAGGAGCGATGCGCAAGATCCGGCGCGATCGTCGAACAGAAGAAAGCCCGACGGTTTGCGGCGCTCGAAATCCGCCCGCGCTTCCGGCGTAAGCATGGAGGTCTGATGATGATCAGCCCAGAATTCGGCGCTGGGATGATAAAGAAAATCGACAATCGCGCACGGCGCAGGCAGGCTTTTTAAGAGCCATGTATTGCGCAAAGTGTAATTTACCGGATTGAATTCACCGACCGTCCATTGGCGGTGCGTCTCCAGAAACTCCCAGGCCAGCACGCCCGAGACCAGACCGTCAAAACAGGGATAATGAAAATAGAGGGTCGCGCTCTTCATGATCGGCACTCGGATGACATAGCTGTTTCAGGAGTCGTGTAAGAGAGGATTCTACTGTCGCGTGGGCCGGAGAGCAAAACTCTAATCCGCGGCAATCTCAGCCGCCCTGGCGCTCAAGGCTTCGCGCAGCATGGCGTTCAGTTGCGCCGTGGCGGCGCGCGCGGAGGGCGTATCCGCCAGCGCATTGATGCCCGTGAAGCCGTGAATCGCGCCGAGATAGCGCGTGCAGGTTACGGCAACGCCAGCCTGCGTGAGCTTGCGGGCATAAGCTTCGCCTTCGTCGCACAGCACATCACACTCGCCGGTGATGATCAGCGCCGGCGGCATACCTTTGAGCTGCTCCAGCGTGGCCTGAAGCGGACAGGCTGTGGGTTCATGCTCCACAGGTTGTCCGCCGGTGTACTGCTGCCAGAACCATTGCGAGATTTCCCTGGTAAGAAAATATCCGGTGGCGAACTGCTGGAATGAAGCGCTTTCAAAATCTGAGCCGGTGGCAGGATACGTGAGCGCCTGCGCCGCGATAGCCGGGCCGCCCCGCTGTGCGGCCAGAAGGCAGACTGCTGTGGCCAGGTTGCCGCCGGCGCTGTCACCGGCGACCGCCAGGCGCGATGTCAGCAGGCCCAGTTCGCCGCCGTGTTCCGCAACCCACCTTGTGGCGGCATAGCACTCCTCGAGGGCAACTGGATACCGCGCTTCCGGGGAGCGGCTGTATTCAACAAAGACCACTGCCGCTCCGGTACCGCGCACGATCTCACGCATGAAGTAGTCATAGGTGTCGGCATCGCCCAGTACCCAGCCGCCGCCGTGAAAATACATGACCACGGGAAGCCGCCCTGAACTGTCTTGCGGACGAAAAATACGCAGCTTCAGATTTTGGTTGGGAATGGTGCGGTCTTCAGTCTTTGCGGGATGCTTCACCACGGGAACCATGGCCTGGCCCCTGGCATACATGGCGCGCGCTTCCTCCACCGGGAACTGAGAAACCTGGGGCCTGCCGGTGTTTTCCAGAAACTTCAGAAACCATTGCGTTTTTGGATCGAGGACAACGGTCACCGGCATGCTCCTGTGCAGCGATTTTGATAATTACTTTGCGGCCACCAGCGTTTTGGCCCGGGCCAGTTCGGGACGATCAGAATTGGAACCCTGGCAATTCCTGATCAGCTGAGCATAAAAACCAGCCGCCTTGTCTTTCTGCTGCGATTTTTCCGCGGCCTGCGCAGCGCCGGCCAGGCCATTGAAGCGATTGGGATCGGTCTTGAGTGAAACTTCATATTCGGCCAGCGCTTCCTGCGGTCGGTTCATCTCGAGCAGCATGTCAGCCAGCATTTCGCGCGCGGGAGTTTCAGTTTCACCCTTGCCCACTTTGTCTTGCTTGTCGGCAACGCGGCGGAGGAGACGGATGGCTTCCTCGTTGTGTCCCTGGGCGAAAGCCAGCCAGGCATGTACCTCGTCGTGATTGTTGGCCATGGCGTTGACCTCATGCCGCTGGGGAGATTTCTTCGTGGATTCCATCAAGGCATCAAACTTGTCAGCCGCGGCCTGGGCGGCGGCGACGTCGTGCACGTGGCCAGCGGCAACCGCGTGCGCCCAGTAAGTCAAAGCCTCGACAAAGGGTGCAGAGCCCTGAGGCGGCTGCAAAGCCATGGCTTCCCGCCATTGGCGGCGTTCCAGCGTGTATCGAGCGGCAAAACCGGCGCGCATGGCGTAATAGTAGTCCTGGAATTCTTCTTCCACATCCTCTTTGCGTACGGTTTCAAGTTCGTCCCACGCCGCTTTGGCCTTCTGGTTGTCGCCAATTTGCAAGTAGGCCGACTCCAGAAAATCCAGAGAGTGCATTTTGTGGTGCATCATATGCAGATGCATCCCGGACATCTTGTTCACGAGCACAAGAGCGGCCTGATTGGACTGAATATCATCCTGCCATAGGCCCAGGCGCGCGAAGATATGTGAAGGCATATGCACCGCGTGAGGAGATGAAGCGGCGATGCCGGCATACTTACGCGCGGCCGCGAGCCCCAGGCTGGCCATCTGCGGATTGTCACAGGCATGAATAATGTAGTGAGCAATGCCGGGATGCCCGGGATCCTGCTCAAAAAGCTGGTTGAGGATGGCAACAGCCTTTCTCGCATGCGACAGTGTCGGATCATCTTCCGGACCGGAGCCCAGCAGCGATAGCGCATAAAAGATCGCGGCTTCGCGGTCGCTGGGGTTTTGCAGGTACAGCTTTTCCATGGCCGCGTTGTACGCGTCGGCTCGTTGTTGGAACTCGAGCTCTGAGTTCTGGAAGAAGGCAGCCAGCGCAGTGACATACTGCTGTTCGCGCTCGGTCCTGGGCTTGAGCTTGCGCGCGCGCTCCAGCAGCTCATTGCCGTGCTGAAGGTCGGCTTTGGTTGGGCGGCTCCAAAGCTGGTGGTATAGGCTCATGGCCTGGCCCCAATATGCCATGGCGCATTGCGGGTCCTTCGTTGCCACTTCTTTGAACTGGTTTTCCGCCGGCTCGTATTCAAAGGAATGCAGCAGCGCTACGCCGCGTTCAAAGGGCTTCTGCACCGCTGCCGCGCATGACGTCGGGAAAGAAACCGCACCCAGTTTTTCACCGGCCATGAGGTGGGAGTGGTCGTCATCCGCCAGCAGAGAGCACGACCAGCTCAAGGCCAGCACCAGCAGCAGGGAACGCATTTTCATGAAAGTCTCCAACTAGCGCAGACTACTCAGCCCGTGCTTGAGTGTCAATCAGCAAGTGCCCCCCGTTTAGTCCTCATCCCTGGACGATACTGCGGCGGTGGCACCGGGCAAAGTTGTTTCCAGTTTCAACTCCGGCTGGTTGGCGTCTTTCAGTAGTTTGTTCAGCGCAGGCAGGTCCTGCGACTTGATCGCATTCCAGCGCTCCAGCAATGGCGGAAGCTGCTTTTGCAGCTCTGCCACCGCAGCCACGGCTTGCGAGGTGGGAGTGACATCTGCCTCCTGCAAGGCCCCTAAGAGCGCGAGGAAACGGGTGCGCAGACCACCCAGCGAGGGCGGTTCCGTGCCTGCGCCAGGCCGGCGCGCGGCCCCGCCCGCAAGAGCCTGCAACTTCTGGTCAAAAGCCTTGATCGCCGCTAACGATTCTCCGGCGGCATGCGCCTGCATTTCCTTCAGCTGCTTGCGCAGCCCTGAGGCCTGCTCGACAGCCGGCGACAACTGGAGCAATTGCGTGTACAGGTCTGTGGAGAGTTTGAATTGCTGTTGCAGACCGGGAGCGGGAGTCTTAACGCGAGGGTCCATCTTGATGGTGAGCGGCTGGGAATAACTTTTGCCGTTCGCGGTAAGAACCACGGTGAACTGGCCTGGCATGACCCAAGGACCTGTAGCTTGCGGAGCTGTGTTGTGCGGAATTGCCGCGATAGGATACTCAGGCTCTACGCCCGGGACCTGCGGGTAGTGCATGTCCCACAGGAAGCGATGGGTCCCGGCAGCGGCGGAGAGGGTTTGCGGCGGACGCACCCAATAGGTGGGAATCGCGAGCATGGGATCGATGGGATCAGGTTTATCTGCGCTGGAGTATTTGCGCACGGTCTTTCCGGCGCTGTCTTTTATCTCCAGCGTTACCGGCGCGGACGAATCCGAATGCAGGTAATAGTCGATCACCGCGCCGTCAGGCGGATTTTCTCCGGCAGGGAAGTCAGGAGGCAGCGGCGTGTCAGGGTTCATGTCCCAGCGCACGCGAATGGCGGTTTGCGGCTTGAAGAGAAATGCGTCCGCGGAAATTACCTTTGGCTGGAACTGGCGAAGGGGCGTAATGTCGTCCAGAATCCAGAAGCCGCGGCCGTGCGTGGCGGCGACAAGGTCATCGCCTTTGATGATGATGTCCCGCACGGAACTGGGCGCCATGTTCAGGCGCAGGGATTGCCAGTGATCGCCGTCGTCGAAGGAAACATACACCTGGCGCTCAGTGGAGGCAAAGAGCAGCCCGCGGCGAATCGGGTCTTCCCGCACCGCATTGACATTTTCATTGCCAGGAATGCCATTAACAATCTCAGTCCAGCTCTTGCCGGAGTCCCGTGTGCGCAGGATGTGAGGGCGAAGATCATCGAGGCGCAGCGTGTTGATGGCGGCATAAGCGGTCTGCGCGTCAAAGTGGCTGGCGTCAATGATGGAAACTTTCTGGAAGGCGGTCATGCCGGACGGAGTGATTTCCGTCCAGTGAGCGCCGCCATCGGTGGTGAGATGGATGCGTCCATCGTCAGTGCCGGCCCAGATGCGGTTGACATCAAGCGGGGACGGCGCGACTGCATAGATTACTCCGCGCGGCGTTGGCTTGGCGCTTTCCTCATTGCGGTATTTGCCGACGCTGGCGGGCACTTCAAAAGTGGCGCGCGTCAGGTCCGGCGAGATCTGCTGCCAGCTCTGGCCGGCGTTGGTGGTCTTCCACAAAGTGTTGGCCGCGAAATACAGGATGTGCGGGTCCACCGGAGAGAAAACAATGGGCTCGGTGCGCAGCATACGAAAATCTGGCGAGCGGAAGGCTTTGGGTGAGACATTCTGCGCCTGGTCCGTGCGGCGGTCATAACGCGTGAGCTTGCCGCCATAAACGATGTCCGGGTCGAGCGGATCAGGGACCACGTATCCATATTCTTCCGCCGTGACCGGATGCCATTCACGAATGGTGATTTCGCCGTCATTGCCACGGCTGGAGATGCAAGCCGACCCGCTTTCCTGCTGGCCGCTGCACACGCGATAGGGAAAAGCGTTGTCAGCGTTGACGTGATACATCTGAGCCGTGGGCTGGTTGTACCAGCTGCTCCAGGTTTCGCCGCCGTTGACCGTGATGATGGCGCCCTGGTCACTGACGATGGCAATGATCTGAGGATTGTTGGGATTGATCCAGAGGTTCTGGTAATCGTCGCCGCCGGGCGCGCCGCGGAAGCCCGTCCAGGTCTTGCCGCCGTCAGTTGATTTCCATGTGACCGTGCTGGTGACAATCACCATGTCCTGGTCTTTGGGATTGAAGCGCGGCACGGAAAGATCGCCGCCGCCAATCCTGCCAGCGGGCCGGGCATCGGTGGTGATTTGCGCCCAGGTTGCGCCGGCATCGTCCGAGCGATAGAGAGCGACGGCGTTCGTCCGGGAGCCGTCTGCGCCGCGCGGGTTCGATGCCACGGATGCTATGAGCCGCCTGGGATTGCTTTCGGCAATCGCGATATGAGCCTGGATGATTTCCTTGGGCAAGCCGCCGGCGAGCTGCTGAAAAGTCTTGCCGCCGTCAGTGGACTTGAAAACGCCGCCGCCAGGACCGTTCCATGCGCCGTTTTCCCAGGGACCTTCGCGGGCCTCCCACAGCGTGGCGTAAACCGTTTCAGGATTGGAGGGATCGATCAGGACATCGGATGCGCCGATGTTTTCTTCGTCAGACGAGGAGACGCCGCTTGCGGATGGGGTTGCGTCGGCACCGGTGCTTGCGGGCTGCTTTTCGCTGGACGCCGAGCCGGTCTGGGCTCCGTTGGCCGCCGGCTGGATGACCGGTAAGACTTTCTGAAACGTCTGGCCGCCGTCAGTGGAGCGATAAACGCCGCGCTCCTTGTTAGGCCCATACGGATGGCCGGCCACGGCGGCAAAGACCTTGTTGGGGTCGCGTGGATCGACAGCGAGTTGCGGTATCTGCTGCCCGTCGCGCAGGCCAAGGTGGGTCCAGGTCTTGCCCGCGTCGGTGGATTTGTAAATTCCGTCGCCGACCGAGAGGTCAGGCCGGTGCAACCCCTCACCGCTGCCGACATAGACCACGTTCGGGTCTGACTGAGCTACTGCAATGGCGCCGATGGAGCCGGTAGGCTGGTCGTCAAAGATAGGCTGCCAGGTGGCGCCGTAGTCAGTGGTCTTCCACACGCCGCCATTGCACACGCCAATGTAAACGACGTTGGGCTGGCTGGGCACGCCGGCAACCGCGCGCGTGCGTCCGCCACGGTAAGGGCCAATGGAGCGCCAATGGAGGGAAGAGAGGAGGGTGGGGGGAACAAAGGAAAGTTGTTGCTGCTGGCTAGGCTTTTGGGCAAGAGCCCCGATGGAAATTGCAGCAATTACACTCAGTAGCGGCCAGCGCAGATATGAGAGCACGGAATCCTCCAAAATGGAGGATAACCCAAATGAGCAGAAGAGGGAAAGACGGGTTCGCTCAGGCAGAGGATCCTTATATGATCAAGGAACGCCGGGAGGTGGAGGACATTTTATATTGGGATCCTTTAAATAGCGTTGGATAAAAGCGGCCCAAGAATGCTGCTTTGAGAAAGGTATGGCCTTTGAATCGAGTGGATCATAGCTTGCATGATTGGGATCGTGTAACAAATCGTCTTCTTGACAAGCCGGGAAATATATTGCTAGACCGCTCGCACCCAGTTTCCTTGCTTTGTAATTAATAATAGGATCAGGAACAATAGTTTTAATCGTGTCATTTATATTTTTTGAAAGCTGGTCGATTTCTTCCTGCGTCTCACTTCCTTCACCGCCAGCCTGATCAATTATGTGAGTCACAAAACAATTAAGATCAATATCAAATGATTCGTCTTCCAATGGTTGACAAGCATTTCTAGCATTTGTTGCCATCTTCGCTGGGAACCTGTCAGTTGCTAAAATGTCAGAAAATAAATCGAGAGGACTTAAGATGGCATCCAACCCGTCCAGGTCAACTGCCGCCAACGTCGCAGGATCAATATCTTCGTTGCTATGTTGCCGTTCAAACTCGGCTTGACGTTTCTGGAATGAAACGAGCATTTTCCTAGCAATTGTGAGCCGATTGACTTTCGGATGCCGGGCAAGCTCTGTCAACCACGGCAAGTTGTCCCAAGCATAATCGAATTGAATTGCTTCGCTGGCAACCAGAGTCCTGGCGACATCTCGCATGGCATAACCGGTTTCGAGCATGGCCTTGTAGCATGAATCAAAGCCGATAATATCCAGGCGGCGGCGGCCGAGAGCGGACTTCAAAGCATTTCGGATTTGCGAGTTTAGCAGCAAATTGCTATCTGGTTCCAAAATGACCGGCTTGTGCACATCCAAGCGAGGCTCTTTTGACTTCTGCGCGAGCTTTGCCTTGAGTTCAGGCGTGATGTCTATTAGTGCCGAATTAATGGATGAATTGAGGCGAGCGCTTTTTGCGAACAGTAAATAGGGTTTGCCTGCTCCATGGTCTTTGATGATGAGAATGTTATGACGGGCCGGATAATTGCTGACCGACCATCGCACAAAAGCTGCCAGATTGGCAGGGTTCCTCATGTCCAAGTTCGATCCCAAAAATATCCCATCCACTGCTCTCACTCGTGTTTTTCCGTTAACCACGGCTGCCCGGCGGGTGCCTTTCCAGTAAGGAACTCGACTGAGAGCTTTTTCCAAAGGACATGGAATGTCACGCTGCCCTACTCTGCCAAGAGGGGGCGCATCCGCTCCAGTCATAGCAAGTTGAATCGTAAGGGTTACTTCTTCAGTCGGCCTAACAGAAAGCATCTGAATCAATGCGCATTCGGCTGATTTTTCCAGGTCATCCACCCCGTTCAGGTAAAACATCACCGTCCATTCTCGCGCTGAAGGAGCGCTTGCAGAATGAGATTGCTTCGCGACAGCGGTTCCGGCCGCTACGCCTACGATGATGATCCATACGAGATGTTTCATATTCATTCTGTTGTGAGACGATTTAAACTTCAGGGAACGTCAATAATTGTTCTTACACAGTTCGCCACTTCTCCGGCTGAGTGATCTCCGAGAGCCGGGAGATTGAGTAGATCGAGATTAGGGTCAATGCCCGCAGTGACTACATCGTTGCTGCACAATTTCAGGTTGTTTTTCGTTTTGTAATCGTCAAAAACATACTGTTGGTCTTGTGGAACTCCGTTTTTCAAAACAATTCGCATCATTCTTGCGAAGGCGTCCACTGCATGTGTGCTGCTGACTCCTACTTTTGGCTCGGCAAAAATATGCAGGTTGATGAATCCGGAACCAGGCACTGACTCCAGCTTGGTCCAGGTAAGTACATTGCCATTCTTATCCTTTATGATTGGTCCTCCCATCTCTAAATCATAGGTTAGTGCAATTATTGTGCTGATCTTTCTTTGAGTGCCATTGGGATCATTGGGTGGGGCTTTGAGTAAGAACGCGTTCGTATCGACCCGACACTTCGCGCGAT
>DASTPO010000089.1:0-6789 GCA_035762225.1 Candidatus Angelobacter sp. | reverse complement strand
AATGGTAAAGAGGTAGGCTTTTACCGTGGCCTCACGGATCTTGCCGCGTGAAGTCCAGGCGCGCACGAACGTATCCGCAGTAATGTCGTCGGCCAGCGCCGAGTCACCGCTGAGGAACAGGACAAAGCGATGCACGTGCGGCGCGTAGCTTTGGTAAAGATTGTGAAAATCCATCAATCGGCGGCCTGGACGCTAATGATACGCAGCCGGACCGTAAAAGTTACCGCGATTGGGCTCACACAGGAAGGTTGTTGCAGGGAGCGCCAAACGGGGCACGCGAACGAAGCGCCAAAGGGTGATGAGCAACGCCTACAGAAAAAACAAAGACCGGACTAGTGCAAGTCCGGCCCCTGTCTATGCTATTTCCTCCCCCAGGAAACAGCAACGCTTGCCAGCTACCAGAGCGGCTTTCCGTTGGCATCACGGAAATTATATGTATCCCGCCCGATCACGATGGACCGCGCGATCAACGCGGGCTTGCCCTCATACGTGATGCGCGAACCGATCACCGAAACACTGTCACCCTTCTGGATGGAAATTTCATACTGCTTGATGAAACTGGATGGCGCCATGTGCACTTCGATGAGTCCGCCTTCGCCTCTCACCGTAATGTGCGAGCCCATGGTGCCGCTCACCGGGCATTGGAAATCCCGCAGCTCCACCACCTGGCCGTGCACCCGTTCCTGGTTGGCCTGGTCATACGTGTATTTATTTTGCTCGGGCGCGTTCTTTTCCTGCGACACCAGCGCGGAAAACCCTGCCAGCGCCATGGTCAATATGATTGCTGAAAACATTCGGGTAGCCTTCATTTGAGCTTCCCTCCACGATCTTCATTCTCAACAACGGCGGACTAGGGCGCTGTGACTGCGGTCACACCAGTTGTGCGACCTTAATTTCAGCTGCATTCCCGAAATGGGATTAACCCCATTCGCTGAGGTTTTCGGCAAACAAAACGCGGGCTACAGGTTACTAACGCTACCTTCCTTTAAGTCAGGCTCCCCGTTATGCTGGCTTCAGATTCTGTTCAGGAAGGCCCTCACCAGATGGACCCCAACCCCGCTTCTCCCGTTTCTGCCGGCTCGCCAAGTGCGCCTATACCAACCAACGTGATCCTGTCTTCGATGCTGCAGGTGTCACCGAACGTCAGCGATCTCATTTTTTCCCCGGGCAAACCGCCGCAGGTGGAGTTGAGTGGCAAGCTGGCAGGCGTGAAGGTCGGCGACCTGGCTGTTCTTACGGCCGACGACACGCGCCGCATCGCCAACGACCTGATGGCCGGGAGCAAGAAAGCGCAGGAAACGCTGGCCAACAACGGGGCCTGCGACGTCTCTTACAGTGTCCCGGGCAAGTCGCGTTTTCGCGTCAACATCTTTATGCAGCGGGGGACGTGCGCCATTGTTATGCGCGTGATTCCCAGCGGAATTCCCAGCTTTGAAAAGCTCGGGCTGCCCGCGCAGCTCAAAAACCTGGTCCATTTAAAAAATGGCATTGTGTTGGTGACCGGGCCCACGGGATCGGGCAAGTCATCCACTCTTGCCGCCATCATTGATCTGATCAATGAGACTTGCAGCTACCATGTGGTCACCATCGAAGATCCCATTGAATTCATTCACCGGCACAAGAAGTCCACGGTGCATCAGCGCGAGCTGCATAGTGACACGCCGACCTTTGCCCTGGCCCTGCGCGCCGCTCTGCGCCAGGCGCCCAAGGTGATTCTGGTTGGCGAAATGCGCGACCGCGAGACCATTGAGATTGCGCTGGAAGCCGCGGAAACCGGCCATCTGGTGTTCTCCACCCTGCATACGATTGACGCCTCCAAGACCGTGGAGCGCATTGTGGGCGTCTTCTCGCAGGCTGAGCAGCAGCTGATCCGAACGCGCCTGGCGGGCAGCTTTCGCTGGATCATTTCGCAGCGTCTCCTGCCCCGCAAGGAAGGCAGCGGACGGGTGGCGGCCATCGAGGTGCTGCGCTCCAACCAGCGCACCCGTGAATATATGGAACGCGGAGAGAAGGAAGGCAAATCATTGCTGGACGCCATCCGCGACGGCAGCCTGGACGGCATGCAGAGCTTTGATCAGGAGCTGGAGAGGATGGCGCGCGCCGGAATCATCTCCATCGACGCCGCGCTTGGCTACTCCACCAACCAGGGCAACCTGCGCCTCTCGCTCTCCGATTTGATTGAAGAAACAAGCGGGTCTCCTCTGGACGGCGGTGCGCAAACTTCCGAGTTCCAGCAGGTGCAATAGCAGATTCCCACGACCCCGGACCACCGGCAGCGCGACTAGAACTCGCGCACGGGTGTTGACTGGTCCTGGCCCACGCGGCCGGCAACAATCCCGGCGCGATGATAGTTTTCACCGCGAATCGCGAAGCCTGCCATGCGCCGAAGCATGGTCAGCTGGCCGGTATGTGTGAGCGCGTCGGCCACCGGGCCCTGAAAGAGTTTTTCCGGCGTCTCCGCCAGCGGCGCCCCTGACGCCAGATAATCATCAAACGTCTGCAGGGTCCTGAAGAAACGTTCAGCCTCATCCGGCCATGCCAGCGGCGCAGAGTCATGCCACTCCTGTTTGCCTTTGGCAAGGGAGAGGGCCCAGTCAAACAAATCTCCCATATGCGCCAGGATCTGCGCGGGCGTGCGGCCTTTTTCTCCGCTGCTGAATCCGGCAAAACCTCCCGGCGCCTCTCTTACGGCTTTGCCTGCGCGGTAAGCCAGCGTGGCCACCGTGTGGCGCAAAAGCGCGCGGCCGGATTTATCGCCAGGTTCATCAAGGTGACGTGGTGCGTTCGTAGCCATGTTTGCTCCCTCAGAAGGCGATTATAGAAAGCGCGGCCGTTGCGATCAAAGGCCGCGCACTGAATCGGCAAACTATTTTGTCGAGGAAATGAATTGCCTAACCAAGGATGGATCTGGCCCGGGTCAGGAGGCTGCGGTAGCTTGTTCGTTCTCTTCTTCTTCAGCCGCGGGCAGAGCGTACAGCGCGACTTTGAATGGTCCTAAGGTGATGTCCGGCGCGCTGCGCACCAGTTCAAACAGCACCGAGTTGTCACACTGCGTGCACTTGGGAAACAATTGCCCGCTCAGCAGAGTTACTTCGTGCGCCAGCCGATGATCGCGATGGACCACGCGATAGATTCCGCTTTCCAGAATCTTTTGACCACAGCGAAATTTCTTTCTGGCTTTCGGCATTTCCAGACGCGGTACTTCGTTCTCCAGTTTGCGCTTTCGATACCTCATCGTCCCAGGGCCCTGTACAGCGATACGTTTGATGCGGATAGGGCTAGGTCAAGTTGTGTGAAGCTGCGCCTGATGAAAACATTTTCATTAGACTGGTCCTTCGCAACATGTTGTTATGCAAGGGCTTACCAGGCAAGCAACTCTGCTTTAATTTGCTTCATCAAAATTCTGCGAAGTGACTATCTTTTGAGAAGAAGGGCAATGAGCGATCCAAGAAACATAAACACCGGCGCCGACCAAACTCCCGCCCCCGGAGGCGCCACCAAGAAAGCGGAAAAAGTGCGCAGCTCGCGCTATGAATGGGAAACCAAGTCTGAGGGAAACGATAATTCTTCGGCTGCCGGCGCTGCTCCCGGCGCGTCCCTGATGGCTTCGCTGGGCCGATGGTTGAAAAGGCTTTTCTCCGACGGGAGAGGGTTTTTTGACAACGACGACGACGCTACTCCGAGCGCAGCCTGATTGTTAGCAACTTTCGCGGAACCAGCGCCTAACGCAGGAACCGGTTGAACATCACCAGGCGTTCCTGGTCAAGCCACGCCTTCCAGGCTTGCTCGGTGACGCTGGGATATTTCTGCCTGCCAAAAGCGATCCAGGCGGCAACGTAATGATGCCACTCTTCCTCGCTGCGCCGGACGCTCTCACGCGTGAGAGTGCCCCAGCGCGCGACGTCGCCGGTCTGCGTGCGGTGGTAAGCCGCGTTTTCAGCGGCCTCCGCTTGGTGGAAATCCTCGGCCGAGGATTTGGGCAGCTCGCCGCCCTCAAACTGTTGCAATGATGCAATCATGTTATTGCGCAAGAAAGTTTCTTCCTGCACTGCAAAACTGGCTTGCAGATTCACACCGTTGCCGGCCTCAACTTTGAAATACCGTTCTGCTTCCTCCAGAAACGTGTGGAAGGCCTTCTTCTGGCGCGGGCTCCATGCCTCGGACAGAGCTTCCAGTTTCCGCTCGCGCTCCGGCTTGTCAAAACGATCTTCAAGAATGGCGCACTGCTCGTACATTTCCCGGCCGCTGCTGTGATCGCACACGCTGAAGTTGCTGCCCGCCCAATTTGCCTTTCTCAGCCGATCCAACTGGTACACGCGGCCCGCGGCGTCGCCGGGCGCGTCGCCGATGGTGCAGGCAAATTTCAGAGCGAGATCAAAGTTGCGGGGGACGCCCTTGCCGTTGGCATAGATCATCATCAGGATCGCTCTGCCGCCCAGCGCGGTCTTGTCATTGCGATCGACCTGGGCGAAGGCGCAGTGCCGCGCTTTCACCGGATCGGCTGGCTGATCGAACCCAAAGTAAGCGTCGAGCGAGGAGCAGTTGGCCAGCGCCTTTTCCTGCTCCGAAGCCGGACGGTCCGCAGCCGGAGGTTCGGCGTCCTTCACGGAAGCGCACACCTGTTTGGCGCCAGGATCGGTAATCTCCGTCTGGGCCAGCGTCGTGTACGATCCGGCAGCCAGCAGCGCGGCAAGAGCAAAAGATATGGTTGGACGCATGTGAATGACATTGTGCTTGATCTGAGCTTTCAGGGCAAACAAATCTCAACAGGCAATTCGGCCTGTGGCTCTTGAGTTCTTGCGCTTCGAAGGAGCTCAAGAAGATCCGCGATTGTGCGCGTGGTGACATTCGGGGTATGCCGGGAGTCACTGCTGCAAAAACAGGGCATGTGCTAATCTTTTCGCGGAGTCTGCTTGCGCCCAGCCTTTGAAAAAGCACCGCCGGAGGTCCAGGAAATCCTGGGCAAGCCCATACGCGAGTTGGGGCTCAAGGTGGAAGGCTCACCGCTGGAACGCTCCGTGCAAAAGCTCTACCGCGAGCTGGACCGCAAAGGCCTGAAGAAATTCCACCCGGCGTGTTACCTCACCGATGAATGGGGCTGCCCGTCCGGCGAGCCTATCATCGGCATCCCTTTCTATCTGGCCGATCCCAAGCTGGCGCGCCTGGAAAAAGAGATGAACGATCTGGAGGATTCGCGCCAGATCATGATGTACCTGCGCCATGAGGCGGGACACGCCATCAATTACGCTTACGCACTGCATAAAACCCCGGAGTGGAAGCAGATTTTCGGGCCGTATCGCAAGCCATATCGCGACGCGTATAAGCCCATACCGTTTTCTCGCAGCTTTGTCCGCCACATGGAAGGCTGGTACGCACAGAAACATCCGGATGAGGATTTTGCGGAAACGTTCGCCGTCTGGCTGACGCCGGGCTCGCGCTGGCGGCAGAAATATAAAGGATGGCCCGCGCTGGAAAAATTGCGCTACGTGGACCGCACCTTCAGGAGGCTGGGCTCAACTGATCCTGTACGCCCGCGCGGCCGCACGGACATTACCGTGGAAGAGATGGATTCAACGGTCAGCGAGTTCTACGAAGCCGCTCTGAGCGAGCAGCCTTCACCGGGCGAGCTGCCGCTGGACACCGATCTGCAGGACATCTTCAAAGTGGGGCGCAAGCGGAAAAAAGGGGTGCGCCCGGCGGTGGACCTGCTGCGCGAGAACCATAAATCGCTGGTGGATAAACTTACGTATTGGAGCGGCGTGCCGCGCGCTCTGATCAAGAAGCTGGTGGAGTCGATAGAAACCAAGGTCGGGGAAATGCAGTTGCGCGCCGACGTGAAGCTGGAAAAAGAATATCTGACCGAGATCACGGTGTACGCCACCGCGCTGGCCATGAACTACGTGGCGCGGGGAAAGTTTGTGCAGTCATAAGCGGCCAGCAGAAGGACGAACCTGGTGCAGGAGCAGTATGGACAACAAACTGAAAATCACGATCCTGTATGAAAGCTGGGGCGACGAGGAAGAGGCCGCTCCGGAGCCGGAAAAGGAAAAGAAGAAGCGCGGAAAAACCAAGCGGCGCAAGAAGGTGGAGAAGCACGACCGCGAGGAGATATTTGAAGCGCTGGAAAAGCTGGGCCATGAACCCAGCTACATGGTGCTGGACGGCGAAGACAAGTCGCTGACGGCGCTGGCCAAGCAGGAGACC
The DNA here is from genome assembly GCA_035762225.1 of Candidatus Angelobacter sp. Classification (GTDB taxonomy): domain Bacteria; phylum Acidobacteriota; class Terriglobia; order Terriglobales; family Acidobacteriaceae; genus Angelobacter. The sequence continues at coordinate 585 of DASTPO010000089.1, read as the reverse complement.
GACCTCTTCTTCAACCTGGTGGAGTCCTACGCCGGCGATGACACGCTGGAAATGCACGTGGCCGCCTTCCTTGATCTGCTGGGCCGCCCCTACACCGGAGCAGGTCCGCAAGGCCTCTATCTGGCGCAGGATAAAGGCGTGGCCAAAAAACTTTTTCAGTTTTACAACATCCGCACGCCCTACTTTGCCACCTGCTACCAGGGCAAGCTTGATCACTCGCAGGACATCGCGTTTCCGTTGATCATCAAGCCGGTGTCGGAAGATGGATCGCTGGGCATCGACAAAGGCTCGGTGGTAAACAGCGTAAAAGAATTGATGGAGCGGATCCATTATGTGCAGGAGGAATTCAACTCGCCGGCGCTGATTGAGGAATATATCGAAGGACGGGAAATCTATGCCGGGATTCTGGGAAACCAGAACCCTGAGGTGCTGCCGCTGGTGGAGCTTGATCTCTCAAGGCTGCCGGAGGGCATGCCCAAGGTGGCGGGCACGGAAGTGAAGTGGGAGAAAGACAGTGACGCCTACAAGCTGACCAAGTCAGCGCCGGCGGAAGACCTGAAAGAAGAGACGCAGGAGTTGCTGGCC
>DASTPO010000088.1:0-12762 GCA_035762225.1 Candidatus Angelobacter sp. | reverse complement strand
CCCTGAGACTTCTTTGGCCAGCTGGATCACGCGTCCGGCGTATTGCATGACCTGAACGGTCTCAATGCCGCTGAGTTCGTCAAAGAACCATCCACAGCTGGTGTACATCAGCATGGCGTGGCGCTGCATCTCCAGGAGTTTCAGGACGCAGGTGGTCTCTTCGCTGTGCAACTGCCGCCGCGAATGTTTTTCAAAAAAGATCCACAGAGCTTCCGGCGAACGGTCAAGGATAACGTCGATGTAGTCATTGCGCGCGTCCCATGGGTTGCGCAACATCGAAGCAGCCTCGCGCTCAAAGAGCTCTGCGGTGGCGTCGCGCAGATAGTCAAGCGCCTGGCGCAGCGGAGCGCGCCACATCTGCCGCCAGCCTGCATGCCCGGAATTGCAGCCGCAATCACTGCGCCAGCGCTCCACGCCGTGCGAACAGCTCCAGGCCGTATTCTCCACGATCTGCACTTCGTGCGTAGGTGGGAATTCTTCAAGAAACTCGCCGTAGTTGGTCAGCGCGATTTCCCCGTCATCTTCGATTCGGTCGAGCGCATAGGCCAACGCCATGTCGCCGTGCTTGTGATGATGGCCGTAGGTCTCGCCGTCAGTGGCGATGTGCATCAGCTGCGGCCAGTCGCGCTTGTCAGAAAACCCGTTGCGCAGGCGTCCGGCAAAATGTTCGCCGTTGTTGAGCAGGCGTTCAAAGGCCACGGCCTGGGAAATGGGCCCGTCATAAAAGAAGAGGTTTATCTTTCGTCCTGAAGGCAGCCGGCACAGGTAGGCGCGCGTGGGGTCGATGCGGCCCCCGTGTACGTCCTTCCAGTTTCTGCCGCCGATCTTGCGCACTCGTGCGGCCTGATGCGGCGCCAGGATGGTGAACTTGAGATCGCATTCCGCCAGCGCCTCAAGCGTTTCCACATCCACCGCGGTTTCAGGCAGCCACATGCCCTCCGGCATGCGGCCGAAGCGGTGCTCGAAATCCCGGACACCCCAAAATACCTGGGTGTATTTGTCCCGCGCGTTGGCCAGCGGCAGGATCATGTGGTTATAGCCCTGGGCAATCGCCGATCCATGCCCGGAAAATTCCTTCCGGCTTTCTTCGTCGGATTCAAGAATGCATTTGTAAGTGTCCGGCGCCTTCTCTTTCATCCATGAAAGAAGCGTGGGACCGAAGTTCAGGCTGATGCGCCGGTAGTTATTGACGATGCTGCGTATGCGTCCGGCGTCATCCAGAATGCGGGAGGCGCCGTTGGGGGCATAGCATTCCGCGGTGATGCGCTCGTTCCAATCGTGATAGGGGTAGGCTGATTCCTGCTGCTCCACGGCTTCCAGCCACGGGTTTTCCCGCGGTGGCTGGTAAAAATGAGCGTGAATACAGATGAAGCGTTCCATGAAAACTTAGGATCCGGCCAAAAACCCTGGGGAAGGCGCGCATTTCCCCGAGCATTGTGATGTGAATCCAGCGGTTAATGGTGCCTGCCCCGGGCGTTATATTCGGAAACGGCTCCGCCGGGCCATTTGACCGCGATAAGCGAGGTCGTAAGGCGGCTTTGACCTGGTTGAAAAGTGACCCCGGCGCGGGGATGGCACGGCAAGCAGCGTGAGTCTGCATCGATCACGCGGCTAAGAGGAACCTCACTCGTCAATGCCAGGCGAATCGTTATCCGGAAAACAGAACGGCGGCGGTGGAGTTGCTCTGCGAAAAAGCAGTTGACGAAAATTGAAGCGAGCCGCAACTCTGCCTGACGCCGGCACACCATCAACATTGCGGCGTTTTCATGCGTTCAAAAATGTGCGCACAGATTTTTTTTGTTTTTTTGTTGCGAGAGTGGCTGAATGCCGCCGACTTTGTTTATAATCATCCGTTTTCGTCAGTGATTCAGATCACAGACGAATCCTGGTAGCTTCCGATCACGCGGCTTTGGGGGTGCGCGACGGGCTAACAGGGAAAACAGTCTTAATATCAATGGCACAGATCTTTCACCGTAGCGCTAATACCCTGGCTCGCGCCAGTCTTCTCGGCCTCGTACTTTTACTATCCGCGGTAGGCGCGGCGCTGATGAAATTCCAGCGTTCGCCTTACGTCACCGGACAGCATATCGCGCCCGAGCAGCCTATTCCTTTCAGCCACCAGCACCACGCCGCAGGCCTGGGCCTGGACTGCCGCTATTGCCACACTTCGGTGGAGGAATCCAGCTTTGCCGGTATTCCGCCCACCAAGACGTGCATGAATTGCCACGCGCAGATCTGGACCAACGCTCCCATGCTGGAGCCGGTGCGCTTCAGCTTCCACAGCGGGCAGTCGATTCAATGGACGCGCGTCCACGACCTGCCGGACTTTGTTTATTTCAATCACAGCATTCACATCGCCAAGGGCGTTGGCTGTTACAGCTGTCATGGGCAGGTGGACGCCATGCCGCTCATGTATGCCGAGAACACCTTGCAGATGGAGTGGTGCCTGGATTGCCATCGCCAGCCGGAAAAGTTTTTGCGGCCCAAAGAAGAAGTATTCAATATGAAGTACGAGCAGCCCAGCAGCGAGCATCCCGTCAGCTTGCAGGTGAACGGGGAGAAGAAATCATTTACCAGCCAGCTGGAGCTGGGCGGATTTTTGCGTGAGAAGTACGGCCTGCGCACGACGCAGGACATTACCAGTTGTTCCACCTGCCACCGATAAGGTGGAAACAATGGAAAAGAATGTCTAACAAAAGCGATTCAAATCCAAACTTGGTTTCTGCGGACGCCATCAAGCCGGCCAGCATGGAACTGGATACGGTGCGAAAGAAGCTGGCGGGAGCCACCGGGCCCAGATACTGGCGCACGCTGGAAGAGCTTGCCGATCAGCAGGCCTTTGGCGAGTTGCTGGAGCGGGAGTTCCCGCGCCAGGCGTCAGAGTGGGTAGATCCGGTCTCGCGGCGCGGCTTTCTGAAACTGGCGGGAGCGTCCATGGCGCTGGCGGGGCTCGCCGGATGCACGCGGCAGCCACTGGAGCAGATTCTTCCCTACGTTCGCCAGCCGGAGCAGCTGGTTCCGGGCAAGCCGATCTTTTATGCGACGGCCATGCCTTTCCATGGTCATGCTCTGCCGCTGCTGGTGGAGACGCATGAGTTCCGCCCCACCAAGATTGAGGGCAATCCCCAGCACCAGGCCAGCCTGGGCGCAACCGATCTGTTTGCGCAGGCGTCAGTGCTTGGCCTCTATGATCCGGACCGCGCCACGTATCTGACCCACATGGGTGAAGGCCGGCCCTGGGGTGAATTTGCCCTGGCCATGAACAGCGAAGTTGCCGCGCTCAAGGCGACAAAAGGAGCGGGGCTCCGCTTTCTGACCGGCGCCGTCAGCTCTCCGACGTTCGGCTGGCAGATGAAGCAGGTGCTGCAGCTCTTCCCTCAGGCGAAATGGCATCGCTGGGACCCGGTCAATCGTGATAACGCGCGCGCCGGCTCCAAGATGGCGTTGGGCGGATATTACGACGCGGTCTACAAGTTTGAGGCGGCTGACGTTGTGCTCTCGCTCGACGCGGACTTCCTCTCCGGCGAGTGGTTCCCCGGCTTTGTGCGTTATGCCCGTGATTTCATGCGGCGCCGCAAGCTCGATAAGGGCGACGACATGAACCGGCTCTACGTGGCGGAAAGTTCGCCCAGCACGACCGGCGCCAAGGCTGATCATCGCCTGGTGCTGCGCCCCTCTGAAGTAGAGGGCTTGGCGCGCGCCCTGGCGGCAAAGGTTGGAGTCTCTGCCGGTGCAGGTAGCCTCAGCGGAGATCAGCAAAAATGGCTCGACGCCGCGGCTGCCGACCTGACGGAGCACAAAGGTAAGTGCCTGGTTGTGCCGGGAGAATTCCAGTCACCCGCGGTGCACGCGCTGGCGCATGCCATCAATGCCGCGCTCGGCAACGTCGGCCAGACGGTAACGTACATCGATCCGGTGGAGATTGACCCGATAGAGCATGGGCAATCGATCCGCGAGCTTGTTTCTGACATGAATGCCGGCACGGTGAATGCCATCATCATTGTCGGGGGCAACCCGGTTTACAACGCGCCGGTGGATTTGAATTTTGAAAGCGCGCTGGAGAAGGTGAAGCTGCGCGTTCAGCTCTCTCTTTACCGCAACGAAACCACCGACTACATGCATTGGCATGTGCCGGAGGCGCACTACCTGGAGAGCTGGAGCGATGCCCGCTCCTATGACGGAGTGGCCAGCGTCATTCAGCCCATGATCATGCCTCTCTATGAAGGCAAGAGCGCGCATGAGCTGCTGGCGATTTTGACCGACCAGTCCGGGACCTCCTCCTACGATCTGGTGCAGACCTATTGGAAAACGCAGCATCCAGCCGCCGACTTTGAATCCTGGTGGCGGCGGGCGGTCCATGACGGCTTCGTCAGCGATGCTCCCGTGGCGGTGCGGCAGGTTTCAGGCAAGCTGGGTTCGTTGCCGGCGATGCAGCCAGCAAATCCTGGTGCGATTGAAGTTTCGTTCCGCCCCGACCCGACAATTTTCGATGGCAGCTTTGTGAACAATGCGTGGCTCCAGGAAACGCCCAAGCCGCTGAGCCGCAATACCTGGGACAACGTTGCCATGATCAGCCCCGCCATGGCCCAGGCATGGGGGCTTTACCAGCTGAATGACCAGAACGATCATCAATCCGACAACCAGCGAGTGATTGAAGTTGAGTTCCAGGGCAGGAAAGTAAAAGCGCCTTATTGGCCGCAGCCCGGCCATCCGGACAACGCAGTAACTCTTTTCCTGGGCTACGGCCAGAAAAAAGCGGGACGTGTGGGCACCGATACGGGTTACAACGCCTACCAGATACGTCCGAGCGGAGCGCAATATATCGGCGCGAACGCCACCATCAATGTGACCAAGGATTCCTGGGACATCGCCGTGACCCAAGGCCACTTCAAGATGGAAGAGCGCGAGCCGGTCAAAGTGGCGACGCTGGAAGAGTTCATCAAGAACAGGAATTTCGCGCATGAGAACAAGGAAGAAGAGCCGCACGACAGGCCCGGGATTCCAGAGTCGCTTTACCCTGACTACCGCGATAAGAACTGGTACAAGGAATATGCCTGGGGCCTCTCGATTGACCTGAACTCGTGCGTTGGCTGCCAGGCATGCGCAGTAGCCTGCCAGTCAGAAAACAATATTTCCGTGGTGGGCAAGGAGCAGGTGCAGCGCGGGCGCGAGATGCAATGGATCCGCATCGACGCGTACTACGAAGGCAGCCCGGCAAATCCCAGCGTTTATTTCCAGCCGGTGCCCTGTATGCAATGTGAAGACGCGCCGTGCGAGCCGGTTTGCCCCGTGGGCGCCACCGTGCACAGCACGGAAGGCCTGAATGACATGGTGTACAACCGCTGCGTCGGCACGCGGTACTGCTCCAATAACTGTCCTTACAAGGTCAGGCGTTTCAATTTCTTCCTGTTCAACAATATGCCCGGGACTGACTGGGATACAGCGAGCCTGAAGCTGGGCCGCAATCCTGACGTGACCGTGCGCAGCCGCGGCGTCATGGAAAAATGCACTTATTGTATCCAGCGCATTACCGCGGCGCGTATCGCGGCGGAAAAGGAAGACCGGCGGATCAAAGACGGCGAGATCAAGACCGCCTGCCAGCAGGTCTGCCCGACAGAGGCAATTACCTTCGGCGACATCCGCGACCCGAACAGCGCGGTGGCCAAATTGAAGAATGGCCCGCGCAGATATGATCTGCTGGCGGAGTTGAACACGCGCCCGCGCACCACCTATGTGGCCGCGGTGCGGAACCCCAACCCTAAACTTGAATCTGGCACGGAGAAGGCATAAGAATGGCCCCGCTCGATCAACTCGACGTTCGGCCGCCAAAAGGCGTACGGCCCCCTATCATAGGCCCCGGCCAGACCCTCGGCACCATTACGGACCGCATTGCCGGCATCGTGCTTACCAAGCACACGCCGATTTTCTGGGTTTTGATTGTAGCCCTTGCCGCTGCGCTCTTCGGCATGCTGCAAACCGCAGTCGGCTACCTTTTGATGAAGGGCGTCGGCATCTGGGGCATCAACATCCCGATCGGCTGGGGCTTCGCCATCGTGAACTTTGTGTGGTGGATCGGCATCGGCCACGCCGGTACGCTGATCTCGGCGATTCTGCTGCTCTTCAAGCAAAGCTGGCGCACCTCGATCAACCGCTTCGCTGAAGCCATGACGATCTTTGCCGTCATGCAGGCCGGGCTGTTCCCGCTGATTCATACCGGGCGTCCGTGGCTGGCGGCTTACTGGCTGTTCCCGATCCCGCTCACCATGGGAGTGTGGCCGCAGTTCCGCAGCCCGCTGATCTGGGACGTGTTCGCGGTATCAACCTATTTCACCGTGTCATTCCTGTTCTGGGCGATTGGACTCATACCGGATTTCGCCACGCTGCGCGACTCGGCCAAAACGTTGGTGGTACGGCGCATCTACGGCATGCTGGCCATGGGCTGGCGCGGATCGGCGCGGCACTGGAACCGCTATGAGACCGCCTACATGCTGCTGGCAGGATTGGCCACGCCGCTGGTGCTTTCGGTACATAGCGTGGTGTCTCTCGACTTCGCGGTATCGGTGGTCCCGGGGTGGCACACCACGTTCTTCCCGCCGTACTTTGTGGCCGGCGCGATCTATTCCGGTTTCGCCATGGTGCTGATGCTGGCCATCCCGTTCCGGTACCTCTACGGCATGCAGGATTTCATCACGCTGCGCCACCTGCAAAATTGCGGCAAGCTGATGCTGGCCACCGGCCAGATTGTGGCTTATTCCTACGCGATGGAGATGTTTATCGGCTGGTATAGCCATGACAAATACGAATTGGCCATGGTCAACAACCGGCTGCACGGACCGTACTCGCACTACTACTTCATGTTGATCCTGTGCAACATCCTGATCCCGCAGTCGCTCTGGCTTAACAGCGTCCGTTCCAGCCCGATCAAGCTCTTCCTGGTTTCCATTGTGGTGAATACCGGCATGTGGCTGGAGCGCTTCGTGATTGTGGTGATGAGCCTGCAGCGGGATTACGTTCCCACTTCGTGGGGCATGTACTGGTTCACCAAGTGGGACATGATGATCTTTGTCGGAACCATGGGGTTCTTTACCCTGCTCTTCTTCATATTTATCCGGCTCATGCCGGCCATCTCCATCTTTGAAATGCGCGTGTTGTTGCCGCAGGCGAAGGTGAAAGAATGACTGCTGGACCTATTTACGGACTGATGGCGGAGTTTGAAACGCCCACGGAGCTGGTGCACGCAGCCAAGGGAGCGTATGACGCCGGCTATCGCAAGATGGATACCTACACGCCATATCCTCTGGAAGAGGCGGCGGAGGCCATCGGAGCGCACCATAATCGCGTTTCTCTGATTGTGCTCATTGGCGCGATGCTGGGCATGATCGGCGGGTACTCTCTGGAATACTGGGTTTCCGTGGTGAACTATCCCATCAACGTTGGCGGCAAGCCGTTCCATTCCTGGCCGGCGTTTATTCCGGTTACGTTTGAATGCGCGGTGCTTGGCGCGTCACTGGCCGCGGTTTTCGGAATGATGGCGCTGAATGGCCTCCCGCAGCCGTATCATCCGGTGTTCAACTCGCCGAATTTTGTGCGCGCCAGCCGCGACCGCTTCTTCCTTTGCATCGAGTCGCAGGACCCGCGCTTCAGCATAGCCGACACCAGATCGCTGCTGGAGAGCTTTAAGCCTGAGGAGATCACGGAGGTGCCGTATTAATCGACCGGCACAAATTCGTGTGGCGTGGCTGCTGTTTGCGGCGGCGGGAATAGCTGTTCTTGCCGGCTGCCGCCAGGACATGCACAACCAGCCCAAGTTTATTCCCCTGCGCTCCAGCGAGTTCTATTCTGACCGCCGCTCCGCGCGCTATCCCGTACCCGGAACTATCCCGCGCCTGGATAACGCGGACATCGACCGCGAGCAGCTTGATCCCAACAGCTATTACCTGACCGGCAGGCACGGTAACGTTTATGGAAACGACTTGCCCTTCGCCGCCAATACCGCGGAAGAACGCATGAAGGTGCTGGCGCGCGGGCAGAACCGCTTCAATATTTACTGCACGCCCTGCCATTCAGATGTCGGCGATGGCAACGGCATGGTGGTACAGCGCGGTTACAAGCGCCCGCCTTCATTCCACGTGCAGCGGCTGAGAAATGCCCCGCTGGGTTATTTCTATGATGTGATCAGCAATGGTTTTGGCGGAATGCCCGACTACGCGGCGCAGGTCAAACCGGCGGATCGCTGGGCCATCGCGACCTACATCCGGGCGTTGCAATTCAGCCAGAACGCGACCGAGGCAGACGTTGCGCAGGCCGATCGGGACAAGTTGAATCAGCCAGCAGGGGAAATACGCATTCCAGATACGTCTTACATCACGCCAGCCGCCACCATTCCGCAGCAGACCGTGCCGGACACGACGCCGAAGGGGAATAAGCGATGAGCCATACTGTCGTTCGCATTACGCCCCAGGATTACGCGCCACCGGCCATCATTGACCGCATGAAGAACCGGTGCCTGACGGTGGGCGTGGTGTTTGCCGTGCTGGCCATAGCCGGCGCCATCATTAAATGGGACATCTTCTTGCGCGCATGGCTTTTCTCGTTCATGTTCTGGCTGGGAATGACCACCGGCGCCCTGGCGCTGCTGATGCTGCAATACACCAGCGGCGGCAATTGGGGCAGGGTGGGCCGGCGGATATGGGAAGCCGCAGCCGGGAACTGGTGGTTCATGCTGCTGTGCTGGATTCCGATTGCCGTCGGCATGAAGAAGCTGTTTGTCTGGGCCAACGTGCCGTCGGACCCGGTCGAGCATGCAAAATTCCTGGAGCATTACGGCGCGGACAAAATCCACTACTACCTGAACACGCCGTTCTTTCTGGTGCGCGGCGTTCTTTATTTTGCCGGGTGGGCAATCCTCTATTACTTCCTGAAACGCTGGTCAGTCAGGGAAGAACAGGGAACGACAACTCCGGCCCAGTTTGTGGCCATCCAGAACCTGAGCGGCTTTGGCATCGTGTTTTTCGGGGCTTCCATCACCTTTGCCTCGATTGACTGGACCATGTCGCTCTATCCGGAATGGTGGTCCACGGTCTGGGGCATGCTGTTTATGGTTGGGCAGGTGCTGACCGCATTCTGCTTCACCATCTACCTGCTGACGCGGCTGGCGCCGATTGAGCCGCTCTCGCGCATGTTCAAGATTGACTACCTGCACGATTTCGGCAAGCTGATGTTCGCCTTCGTGGTGCTGTGGGCGTACCTCTCATTCTCGCAGTGGCTGATCATCTGGTCCGGCAACATGCTATCCGAGATTCGCTGGTACCTGATGCGCCTGTATAACGGCTGGCAATATTTCGGGACGGCTCTGATTTTCGTGCATTTTGTGTTCCCGTTCGCGCTGTTGCTTTCGCGCAACACCAAGCGGAGCGCGCGACGCATTGTGGCGATTGCGCTGCTGGTGATGTTCATGCGGCTGGTCGATCTGTTCTGGCTGACTGCGCCTAACTTTTATCCCGGCACCAGCGCAGGCCTGAATAATTTCGGCCTGCCGGACGCGGCCCTGTATGTGGTTTGCCCCATCGCCATGGGAGGCATCTGGCTGTTCTTGTTTTATCAGCGGTTGAGCAAGCGCTCGCTGTTGCCGGTGAACGATCCCGGATTTGTGGAAATGCTGGAAGCGAAACATGGATAAAGATAAATTCACAACTCAGTCCGGCGGCCACCTGAAAGAGGGTCATGAAGAGAGCGACCTCAGTATTCGAGGCATCGTGCTCTTCGGCGTGGCACTGGCCATCGGCGGCATCCTGGCATTTGTGCTGATGATCGTGATGATCAACGTGCTGGAAAGATATGAAAAGAGCCATGAGGCCAAGCTCACGCCTGTCCAGCAGCAGATGCGGCAAGAGCGTGAGACTCCCAAAGAGGGCCTGGGCAAGGTGATTCCTACGTCAGAAGGCGAGATCAAGCCGGCGCCGGACTGGTTTGGCCGCGGCAAGATGGAAGACCACCTGAGCCGCACGTTCGTGGCGCCGCGCCTTCAGTACGACGACGAACATGACATGACAATCTTCCGCGGCTCGGAACAGGATTGGCTCAGCAGCACCGGCAAGGATGCGAACGGCAGCATTCATATCCCCGTGAGCCGGGCCATGGAAGTACTGGCGCAGCGTGGATTTCCGCAGGTCAGCGGGCCGTTCCAGCCGGCCAACGTAGGCGCAAAAAGCGCTGCTTATCCCACGGGCGCCGCGGATTCCGGACAGCCCGTGCGCAGCAATCCCGGAGGCGCCAAGAAGTGAAGCCTGGCAGCACAATCCGGACGGGCATCGTGAGCATCTTGCTGGCACTGTGTGCGTCAGTCGCAGCGTGGTCGCAGGCTGCGCCCAAGCTACAGCCGGGAGATTCAGTCTCAAACCAGAAGCCATCCATTCTGGACCAGGTGGGACTTGATCAGCGCCTGAACCAGCAGGTGCCGCTCGATCTTGCCTTCGTTGACGATCACGGCCAGCCCGTTCAGCTGCGGCAATACTTCGGCAAACCGGTAATTTTGATGCTGGTCTATTACAACTGCCCGATGTTGTGCAACCAGGTAATGAGCGGATTTACCGGAGCCATGAACGGGATCGTCCGTTTCAATATCGGGCGCGAATTCAATGTGGTTACGGTGAGCATTGATCCCACGGAGACGCCGCAAATCGCTGCCGCAGCCAAGGCCAGTTACCTGAAACGGTATCGCCGGGCTGAAGCTGCTGATGGCTGGCATTTTCTGACCGGCCAAAAAGCGCAGATTGACGCGCTGGCCCAGGCCGTTGGATTCCGCTATGCCTGGGACCCGCAAATCAAGCAGTACGCCCACGCCAGCGGCATCATGCTGCTGACTCCGGATGGACGAGTGGCGCAGTATTACTACGGAATTGAGTATGCCCCGCGCGATATCCAGCTTGGCCTGATTGAAGCGTCCAAGGGAAAAATCGGCAACGTGGTGGACCAGGTTTTGCTCTACTGCTACCACTATGATCCCCGGCAGGGAAGATACGGGGCGGCAATTTTCAACGTTTTACGCCTCAGCGCTCTGGCCACAGTGCTGGCGCTGGGCGGTTTTATGATCGTGATGTTTCGCCGTGATTCGCTCGCAGCCCGCAAGGGCCGCGTGACCAGGACAGCCCACTAGATGCACTTGAACTTTAAAATATTTCCGGATCAGGCTTCGACCATGGCGTCGCAGGTGGATTATCTCTACCTGTTCCTGGTGCTGATCACGACATTTTTCTCCCTGCTCATCGCGCTGCTCATCCTGTACTTCGCCATCAAATACCGGCGGACGCCGGAGCGGCAGGCGGAACAGATCCATGGTTCAACCCTGCTGGAGATCGTCTGGACGGTCATTCCACTCGGCATCTCCATGGCGATTTTTGTCTGGGGCGCGCTCATTTACTACCACATGGAGCGGCCACCGGCCAACGCGCTGGAGATTTACGGCGTCGGCAAGCAGTGGATGTGGAAGTTCCAGCATCCTGGCGGCCAGAGAGAGATCAACACGCTGCACGTTCCCACCGGACGCCCGGTAAAAGTCACGCTGATCTCGCAGGATGTGATTCACAGCTTTTTCGTTCCTGCATTTCGCGTGAAGCAGGACGTTCTGCCCAACCGCTACGTCTTTACCTGGTTTGAAGCGACGGTCCCCGGGACCTACCATCTTTTCTGCTCCCAGTATTGCGGCACCAAGCACTCCGGCATGGTGGGATCGGTGGTGGTGATGACGCCGGAAGACTATGCCACGTGGCTGGCCAGCGGCAAAGCTGAAGGCTCACTGGCGTCACTGGGAGAAAAAGCATTCCAGCAATATGGCTGCACCACCTGCCATCGACCTGATTCCGGAGCCCGCGGCCCGAACCTTGAAGGCCTGTACGGACGCTCGGTGCGGCTGGTGGATAACCGCGTGGTGCTGGCAGACGACAACTACATCCGTGAATCGATCCTTGAACCCAACGCCAAAGTGGTTTCGGGCTTCCAGTCCATCATGCCGACATTCCGCGGCGTGGTGAGCGAGGACGAGATCATCGCCATTACCGAGTACATCAAACACCTGGCGCCGCAGGAATCGAACCCGTTGAACAACCGCTCCACGCCGTCGCAGATCCGCGATAGCGAGGTGCCGAACATTCAAGAGCAGAACCAGCAGCCAACGCCGCAGGGAACAGCGCCTGCGAATCCATCTGGGAAGAAACCATGAGTACCCCTGACGCACCGGAAATGCCGGTAAAGCATTTCCTGAACGACAATTACGGAATCAGATCGTGGCTGCTGACCAAGGACCACAAGCGGATCGCGATCCTATATCTGTTTTCCATCACGGTCTTTTTCCTTGTTGGTGGCATTTTTGCGTCCCTGATCCGGCTGCACCTGCTCACGCCGAACGGCGAATTATTTGAGGCTGATACTTACAACAAACTGTTCACCATGCACGGCGTGAACATGGTTTTCTTTTTCCTGATTCCGTCCGTACCCGCGGTCCTGGGCAATTTTCTGGTGCCGATTATGGTTGGCACCAAAGATCTGGCCTTCCCTAAGATCAACCTGATGAGTTGGTACCTGTATATCGCTGGCGGCGTGTTCTCCATGGCAGCCATGGTGTCCGGCGGAGTGGACTCGGGATGGACCTTCTATGCTCCGCTCAGCTCAGGTTATTTGAAGACACACGTCGTCATGCTGGCTGTGGGCGTCATCATCGCCGGCTTTTCATCGATTTTTACCGGACTGAACTTCATTGTGACGGTA